>JAFWTP010000252.1 GCA_017518845.1 Neisseriaceae bacterium | reverse complement strand
CTTCTAAAATGCGTTGTAAAGTTTTTTCGCGTATATCAGGCAGCCTGAAATGATTATTTGCTTTAACTAATTGTCGATTTTTGCGAATAGTGCCAAAAGCGTCAATTTGATTTGCCAAAGCCCACGATTCTCGATTAAAACCTGACACATTTAATATGCCCACAGGCGGTGTTAAGCGACTTTCAATTTGCCAAATTTCACCTTTTTGCCAGTGTTGATTGTGGTAATCCGAAAATAAAATCGTGTGCATTTTTTGATTTTTATCCAAAACTTGACCATAAAATCGTGTATATTTATCAAAGTTTTCTGGCGTAGAAATAACTTGAATATTAAATTTTTGCGTTGTTATTTCTTGATAAGCACTTAAACGATGAGAAAGATTGATTTCTGTTCGCCAAAATCCGTATGAAATGCCTAAACATAAAGAAAAACAAATTGTCAATAATAAAAATAATTTTTTTTGGGTAAAAAAACTTAATAATAAAAAACACGCAGAAAAAAACAAAAACAACGCCACATTTGCTTTGGGAAAAGCAAAGGAAATAACCATGCCGATACAGAAGAAAGGAATAAAAAAGGGCAGTCGTTTCATTGGTTTTAAATTATTTTTAATGAGTGTAATAATTTACCATAATCATTGAAATTTTTAGAACAAATTATTTCAAATTAACACAAGCCCTAAAAACGAAAAACCGAGTGTCATTACAAAATAACAGTTAGGCGTAAGTAGTTTGCCACTTACGGATATGTTGTTTTGCAATGATACTCGCTTGAAACAATATTAGTTGTTTTTACTTTGTTTTATTGTATTCTGAACTTATTTGACTGTATTAAAAACCTTTCAGGCAGCCTAAATTTTTATAAAGTTTCTAAAAACTTGGTTAATGCATTCATTTCTTCACGCGTCATATTCAAGGGTTTAATGAGTGGGTCAAGATGATTTTGTTTGTGGATTTCATCGGCATTAACTGGCACTTTTGCACGCGGCATACCCATATTGTAAATATTCACTACGCCACGCAAATTGACATATAAACCATGATGAAACCAAGGTTTGGTTTTGTTTAAACCACGCAAACCTGGTGTTTTAAACTTGCCATAATCATCGGGATTTTGGGTTATTTCATATTTACCTAAATCTTGGAAATCTCGTCCATAGTAAGTTTCGTTAAGATTATGAAACTTACCGTCTGTCATTGCTTCACCGTAATGGCAATTCATACACCGCCCTTTGGTGCGGAATAAATGCAAACCCCAAATTTCTTGGTCAGTTAGGGCAGAAAAACTGCCTTCTAAAAATTGGTCAAATCGTGTTTTTTCAGGACGAATGGTTTTTTCATATTCTGCTAATGCTTGACCAATCGTTTCCAAGTCTATGGGAGCGTTAAAGGCTTCCTGAAAATCTTTTTCATAGCCTAATTGATACAATCTTTCTGGCAGCCTATTTAATGGCATATTCATTTCATTGGTGTCAGCAATCGGCATAACGGCTTGTTTTTCAATCGTTTCTGCTCGTCCGTCCCAAAAATAGCCTTCTTGTTTTCCTGCATATAAATGCAGTAATGACGGTGCATTGCGTCTGCCTGTTCGTCCCATAACGCCGAATGATACTTTATTTGTGTCGGCAAACCCGTGTTGCGGCTGATGACAAGACGCACAAGAAATGGTGTTATCTGATGACAATCGCGGATCGAAAAACAGCGTTTTGCCCAATTCAACCGCTTTTTTATTTTGAATAAAAACAGTGCGGTTAGTGGCTTTTAATTCTTTATATTCCACACCGTCATCAACCGTAGGCTTTGGCCAGTAACGACTTGGTGCAGCATAAGTTTGTCGCAAACAGTCAGGTTGTTCCAAATCACATTGAGGCGGTTTCATCACCACGCAAGAGGTTAATGAAAATAAACATAATAAGATAAGGGTATTGTGTTTGTTCATATGTTCAATCCAGTTTCAGGCTGCCTGAAATTAATTTAAGTAATTTATTTGATAATTGTTTTTATTTACTAATTATATTAAAATTAAGAACTATTATCAATTTGTTTAGTAAAAAGGTATTTTGTCATGAAACAACAACATTTAAGCGTGTTAAGTTTGGCTTTATTCACAGTATTTTCAGGCAGCCTGTATGCTGATGAAATAGACAATCAAATAATCAATCAAACGCAACTCAAAAATCAAACAGATAATAATCAAGCCTTACAACTTGAAAACGCTTATGATTTAGCAGGTAATCAGGAAAATCTTTCAGGCAGCCTGAATCTTCCTATGGATTTACAGGAAAACAGCATTTTCAATCTCGAATATACTTACGATTTACGCAATAATCGTGTGTTGTTAGCAGAAAACAATGTAACGAATACAGCAACGGACGCACATTCTCTTGTACAAGAAAAGCGTTCAGGCAGCCTGAACGATGAAAATAACACACAAAAAGCAAACGAATTGTCTTCCATTGTTGTTACTGGTCAGAGAGAGCAAAATCCACAGCAATTAAATGCCAACGATATTGCCAAACGCCCCACACGCAATGGCAATATCACTGAAATTTTGCGTACCAACCCTGCGGTGAATTTTTCTCGTTCATCTAATTCGGGATTTAGTGCGGGTGAAATTAAGCCTGACGATGTATCGTTTCACGGTATGCCGTATTACCAAAACAACTTTCAAATTGACGGCTTATCGAATAACGATATTATGAACCCAGGTGCGAGTAATGGCTTGTCGCAAGTAGAATATTCTTCCCAAGTCAATTCAACCGTTTTCAGTCTGCCTGCGGGTAATCCACAGTCGTTTTATGTGGATTCATCGTTAGTGGATAATATTAAAGTGTATGACAGCAATATTCCTGCTAAATACGGACGCTTTGTCGGCGGTGTGGTTGATGCCAAAATTAAAGAGCCTAATTTAGAAAAAGCGTCAGGAAAAATTGCTTTTCGCACCACGCGTGATAACTGGACGCAGTTTCATTACACTGCACAACAAGACCCAATGACTGGGGACGCAAGCAATGATGATTCAGGGCAGCCTGAATTTGTGAAGCAGTCATATCATTTCGATATCAATCAGCCGATTAACGATAAATTAGGCTTTTTATTTGCGTATGACCGCACGCAATCGAAAATCCCCAAAACGCAACCGATGATTTTGAACGGCGGTAAAGAAAATGAACGCCGCCTATCGCAAACCTTTTTATTGAAAGGCTTGTATAAAGCAACGGATAGCGATGATATTACTGCCAGCATAATGTATTCACCGCACAGCGACCGTTTAATTCCCACTAATTCGATTAAAGACGGCAGCCTGAACTTAAACGGCGGCGGTTGGCAATCGTATATAGACTGGAAACACCGTTTTGAGTGGGGCGAAGTCGATACCAAAATCGCATACGCCGATAAACGCAATGAACGCGAATGGACTTCGGACGGCAGATATATACAGCATGCAAATGTACCTGCGTCTTTTGGTTGGTGTTCAACACCAATGACAAGCACAGGCACTTGCACCGCACGCGAAGGCGGTCAGCCCAAAGAATATAGCAAAAACACCACATGGACATTGTCGCAAGATTGGCATTTAAATTCATTTCAATGGGGTAAAACAGAACACAATATTGACTTTGGTGCGTTAATAGAACAAGCCCACGCATCTTTTGAACGCACAGGGGATAATGTAACTTATTATTCGCAACAAGCATCGCGTACAGGTTTTGACTTAACCAACTGTATTGATTGCGATAAAGACAAAGGTTATTCTTTGGTTCGCAAAGTGGTTTATCCAAAAACCCATACCAAAGTAGGGGTTAATTCGTATGGCTTGTATTTTCAAGATGAAATTGCGTTTAATCGTTTCAAAATCACACCAGGCGTGAGAATGGATTATGACGAATTTTTTGGTAATACCAATATTGCCCCCCGTTTGAATTTTTCGGCGGATATTTTGAACCACAACCACTTAAAATTCTTTGGCGGTGCAAATCGTTATTATTCAGGCAATATGGTGTATTATGCCTTGCGTTCTGCTTTGCCAAAAGGCACAGAATATGGAAATACTTCGGGAGCAAATATGCGTCAGCCCAATCAAAGTTGGGACGATCCCAACTTGCACCGCAGAGTATTACCAACTGGTTCTGTTTATGAAAGCGGCAAATTAGACACGCCATACAGCGATGAATTGTCCGCAGGATTATCATCGAAATTAGGAAATAATAATATTACGCTTAAATATGTGTATCGCCAAGGCAAAGACTTGTTTAAACAAGGAAAAAACGCCAATGGCGATTATGTACTTACCAATGACGGTCGTTCCACAGGCAGAACTTTAAGTTTGCAAGTTGCATCTAACCGTCCGTATCATCTTGGTATGTTTGATATTGGCTATAATTTTGGAGCAAAATATTTCCGCACCAAAAACAATAACCGCTACACCTACGATAACACTTCGTTTGAAGAACAATACGACTGGAAAGCGATTGTTGATGGGCAATTACTTAACCCAAGAGAAATTCCTGCTTTGGACTTTAATCAAAAATGGTCAGCGTATTTACAATTAGATACGGCTATTCCTAAATGGGGTTTCTCGTGGTCGCATATTCTTAATGTGCAGGACGGTTATAAAGCCTATAAAACCAAGTTGGTGAATTGCCCTGCGGCGAACGCTGCCTGCGGTAATTATATCGGACGAGCCTACGAATATCAGCCCACGCAATATTCAGATAGTCTGACATTAGACTGGCGGTTTAATTGGGCAATTCCTGTGGGTAAAAAAACGCAAAAAGTGGATTTAACACTTGATGTGTTGAATGTCTTCAATAACAAAAACGGGACGAATATCGGCAGTTCGGTGAATGGTAGCAATGGCTTAACCACTGGCTACGAAACAGGACGACAATTTTGGTTAGGAGCGGGTTTCCGCTGGTAATTAACCTGTTTTCAGCAAGCGTAGGGTGAAAAACAAGTTGCTCACTTTACGCTTGTTTTGGTTCGTAATAACGATAAAGTTTTAACTTGACTTTGTTCGCCCCACTGTGTTTCAGGCAGCCTGAAAGGCTGTCAAGTGATAAGACAAAATTTACAACATTAAGCAAAAATTAAGGTCATTTTCTTGTTTTTTGTTATGGAAATTTGCTACACTAATCAACAGTTTCAGGCTACCTGAAACTTGGTTTTTGGCTTATGAATGAGTAGCATAAAAAGCAAAATTTTTTAATATTTTCAATATATTAGGATTGACAAAATGCGTAAAATGTGTTATAATGCTGAGCAAACAGCAAACAGCAAACAGCAAACAGCAAACAGCAAACAGCAAACAGCAAACAGCAAACAGCAAACAGCAAACAAGCATAACTGCTTAACTTCTTCATCTTTCAGGTTGCCTGAAACAGCGTTCGGCGTAAGCCAAAGGTTTGTTCAAAAACTTCTTCCTTTAACCCTTTCTATTTCATTATTATCACTCACTGCCTGTGGCACGATGACAGGTATTCCTGCACACGGCGGCGGCAAACGCTTTGCGGTGGAGCAAGAACTCATTTCCGCCAGTAGCCGTGCGGCGGTGAAAAATATTGACTTATCCGCCCTACAAGGCAAAAAAGTGGCGGTTTTTGTGTCGATGATTGGCGATCAGGGTTCAGGCATTATGACTGGCGGTCGTTATTCGATTGACGCTTTAATTCGTGGCGAATATCAAAACTTGCCTAAATCCATTACAAATTATTCCTATCCCACTTACGAAACCAACGCCCTAACCGACACAGACGGCTTAAAAGGCACGACTAACTCAACTTCGGTACTCAATGCCCCAAGTTTAACCGTTAATCGCAATGAAGGGCAAAATACGCGTGCGGGTTTTGGCATTAACGCCAATGGTTTGGGTGATTATAAAAATGAAACTTTAATTCAGAATCCACAAGACGGTGCATTTTTTTCTCGGCTGATACAAACGGTATTATTCTTAAAAGGCATTCAAATTGTGCCAAGTGAATACGCTGATGTCGATTTATTTGTGAATGTTGATGTTTTTGGCACAATCAGAAGCCGCACAGAATATCATCTGTATAACGCCGAAAGCCTGAAATCACAAACCAAAATTGAATATTTTGCGATTGATAAAAACTCTCGCCAAGTGATTGTTAAACCAACGGTTTCTGCCTTTGAAAGTCAATATCAAGAAAAATATATTCTTTGGACAGGACCGTTTAAAACCGTTAAAACGGTGAAAACCGCTGACCCTTTAATGGTTGATTTTTCGGATATTACAAACAATTCAAACATTTCAGGCAGCCTGAATAGTGATTTTCAAAATGAAGAAAATCAAACGGGCGAAATTCCGTCTAATGAAATTATTAAAAATCGTAGAAAATAAGGAGTAAGTGAAATGAAACAGGCAATTAGCAAAAAAATCGCATTATTGGCAATTTTGGGCGTATCGACAAGTTTTGCCTGTGCCAATGATTTAATGAAAACAGAAAATTACTATCCGAATGCTAAATACGGCATTGGTTCTCGTTATGCACGCAAAAATCCCACGATTGAAAAAGTGCAAAATACTGTGCGATTGACTGGTGTTATCTCATCAGATCTTGGTTCTATTCATCAAGATGTTCAGCACTATAAAGGAGCAGTGCATTATGAACGCCGTTTTGAAGATCACCCACTTTCGGTACACGGTTCTTGGGGTAGAGCCGCTACACGAGAAGTCAATGAATTAGCAGGCACTGTTATCAATGGAAAATACAGTATCGTTAAAGCACATATTGGTGGTTCGGAATTTCACCCACAACACGCCTATGACGCAAAAGACGGTGGCGATCACCCTTACGATATTTACAACTACGAAGTTGATGGTAAGGTCATAGTTACTTCACCCCGTATGCAAGATTTGCCAAAACCCTTGCCTGATTATCCACAATATCCGTATAATCCAAAAGCGGATAATGCTAACAATCAAGGGCAGCCTGAAAGTGGTGCAGACGACAATAGAAACCGCGACTTAGCAGGTTCGGATAATCCGAATATGCCTAACGGTTCGCCTGATAACTCTAATCAATTTAATTCGGATAGCGATAATCCTTACAATCAGGATTTAACGCAAAATGGCGGTGGTTGGGAAAATGTACAAGCCTTACCGCCTTATTATGGATATAATAATTCACCACAACAAGACGGAGAACAGCAAGGTGGTGGGGCGGATAGTGCAAAAAATGGCAGTGGTTTTCCAAGCATTAGCCTTGATTTAACAGGCAATGCAGCCTTTGCACCTGGTATGGGTCCGAACGAAGAATTAGGCATTAATCTTGTCAAATATGATAATGATGGTTTCAAAATGGCTGACGGTGGTTATATTAAATCAGGTGGTATCACAGGTGGCGGTCTTAGAGTTGAAGGTTCAGGTAATCTTCAATTAACTATTGGCGGTTCTTCAGATGGTGCATATGTTGCAAAGTGTGGTAGTGCAAAATTAGGAACAAGAGGCGGAGCAGGCGGTTGTGTAGGTTTTTCAGGTGATACAAAAAAACCTTATGTTAGTATTCATGCTGGTTATGGTGCTGGCGGTGGTTATTGGGCTGAATCTGGAATATCAAAATCTTGGTCTTGGGAAAATGTAATTAACCCTTCAATGAATATCAAGAAATAAAATTCTCATCTCGTCATTTTGATTTTAAATTATAAAATCAAAATGACGATTTTTTAAAATCAACAATAAATGGGGATAAATTATGCACGTTGATGTATTGTTATTCTTTTTGTTTATTTTTTATTTTTTTGCTTTATGGATTTTGGTTGCATATGGATTGTATTTGACACACAAATGTTTTTATTTACTTGGATTGTTTAAATATCGCAATATGTTTTTATCATTATTTTTTGGAGAATTTTCAAGTATAAATCCATCAAAATGGTACAAGCAAATAGTATCTAATAAAATGGAAATTCCAGAAAATATTAAACCACTTGTAACTAAATTAAAATACACTGAAAAATTAAACAAATTAGGTTTTTTAGGAATATTGTTTTTTATTATATTGATGTTTATTGCCAATCATTACCATTGGACAATAAATATATAATTTATATTTATAATATTTCATTGTTGTTTATCTTTTGAAAAGGAATAAATAATGACTGCTGAACAATTATGGTTTATGTTGTTTCCTATTGTTATGGTTATGAGTATATTTCATATTATTGGTTTAATTGTTATTGCTAAAATGTTAGACAACAATAAAACCATTTCAGACATAATGGGAAATCAAGCGGAAACAATGCAATTATTGAAAAATATTGTTTTGAATAAAATTGAAGTGCAAGGAAATAAAAAAATATTTGTTAAAATTGTAAAATATAATTTTATTGTTGCTATTTTACTTTTTGCTATTATGTTTATTTCTGTTTTCTTTGTTAATGGAAAACAATAAACAAACAGTGGAAACCAAAATTTCCGCTGTTTTTACATTCAGGCTGCCTGAAACTATATTTTACTTAATTTATCTTTGGCAAAATGGGTATTTAATTCTTTAATTCCTGAACTTCCGAAGTTAATCAATAAATTTGTTGAGCCGTCTGTTTTTTGTATGGCATTAATAATTACACCTGTACCAAATTTTTCGTGGCGGATATTTTCGCCGATAAAAAAGCCGTCAAAGTTTTGATGATTATTTTGAATAAAATCATTCACTTGTCTTTCTTTTTCGTAGAAGGTTCTTCTTTACCCTCATAAAGCATTTGCATAATTGAGTTAATTGCTTCTGAGGTAGAAGTTCTTTTATGTTTAATCGGGCTTAATGCGTGAATAAAATCATCGGGTATTTCTTCTACAAAACGAGATACCACAGGATAAAAAGATTGTCCGTGTAATAGCCTATATTGGGTTGCGGAAATATATAAGCGTTTTTTGGCTCGTGTCATGGCGACATACATTAACCGCCGTTCTTCTTCTTCGCCGCCTTTTTCGGCTAATGCGTATTCGGACGGAAATATGCCTTCTTCCGCTCCTGTTAAAAACACGCTGTCAAATTCCAAGCCTTTGGCGGCGTGAATGGTCATCAGTTGCACCGCGTCCGTGTTGTTGCCTGCTTGGTGTTCGCCTGCTTCTAATGAAGCGTTAGACAAAAACACCGATAAAACCGCTTGTGGCGTGGGATTTTCAACCGCCATAAAACCGCTTTCTTCTGCCCGAAAGGCGTTAGCGGCGTTGATGAGTTCTTCCAAATTGTCTATGCGTTCGTGCTGGTCGGTTTTTTGGCTTTGGTAATAGTCAATTAACTGGCTGTTGTTGATTGCTAATTCGACAATTTCAGGCAGCGTTAAAACCGCTGATTGTGTGGCTAATTCTTTGATAATATGAATAAAAGCGGCAATTTTTGGCGAACGCACTGCCATTTGGCAGGCTGCCTGAAAATAAGAAATTTCGTTCTCCTGTGCATTCGATTGAATGTTTTCAATGGTTTTGGCACCGATGCCACGCGGCGGCACATTGACAATGCGTAAAAATGCGTCATTGTCCTGCGGATTAACCGCCAAACGCAAATAAGCCAAAGCGTGTTTAATTTCTTGCCGCTCATAAAACCGCAAACCGCCATAAATGCGGTAAGGGATTGATTGTGCAAACAATTCCTGTTCAATCACACGAGATTGTGCGTTATTGCGATATAAAACCGCAATTTCGTTATAATTCAAACCATTACGATGAAGTTGTTGGATTTCATCAATCACAAAATGGGCTTCGCCATAATCGTTTTCGGCAGACAAAAAGCGGATTTTTTCGCCGTCTTCACTATCGGTGCGTAGATTTTTGCCCAAGCGATTTTTATTATGTGAAATCAAAGCATTAGCCGCTTTTAGAATATAGCCGTGCGAGCGATAGTTGTGTTCTAATTTAATCGGCTCGCAAATTGCAAAATCTTTTAATAACAAAGACATATTACCGACATTTGCCCCGCGAAAGCGGTAAATGCTTTGGTCATCATCGCCCACAGCAAACACCGCCGCACCGCCTGCCGCAAGCAATTTAATCCACGCATATTGCAGTTTGTTGGTGTCTTGAAATTCATCAATTAAAATATGGCGAAAGCGTTGCTGGTAGTGTTGTCGCAAGGCTTCATTCGCTTGCAAAACTTCGTAGCAACGCAACAATAATTCAGCAAAATCAAGCACACCTTCCCCGCGACAACGCGTGTCGTAATGTGCAAAACACTCGATTAAATGGCGGTGATATTCGTCTTTGGCAGTAAGAGCGTTGGCACGCAAACCGTTTTCTTTATGGCTGTTAATAAAGCCCTGCAAGGCTTTGGGGGCGATATAACTTTCAGCAATATTCCATTCTTTCAGCAAGCGTTTAATCACCGACAACTGGTCGGCAGAATCCAAAATGCGAAAGTTTTCAGGCAGTCCCGCGTCCCTGTGATGAATGCGTAAAAAGCGACAGCACAGCCCATGAAAAGTGCCTAACCACATTTGCTTGACATTAGCAGACACCATTGTAGAGAGCCGATGAGCCATTTCTTTGGCGGCTTTATTGGTGAAAGTAACCGCCAAAACCGCATGGGGACTAACGCTGCCCGTGGCAAGCAGCCACGCAATGCGTGTGGTTAAAACCCGCGTTTTCCCACTGCCTGCACCTGCCAAAACCAAGCACGACTGGGCAGGATACGATACCGCCCGTAACTGTTCGGGATTAAGATTGTTTAATAAAGATAAAGCGTTTTGCATAGTGGGTGTATTATAACGGTTTTCAGGCTGCCTGAATAAGCGTAAAATCTTGACATTGTTGTTGATTAAATACACAATAAAACAATGCGATATACCGTTGAAAAGACAGATGAATTTAATGCTTGGTTTAGCACCTTAAAAGACAAGCAAGCACAAAGAAGTATTGGCGTGCGTGTGGTGCGTGCCGAACAAGGTAATTTTGGCAATTACAGACCTTTACGCTGTGGCGTGTCTGAAATGAAAATCGACATAGGCAAAGGTTATCGAGTATATTACACCATACGGTGGCAAAAAGTGATTTTCTTATTGTGTGGCGGCGATAAATCCATACAAGATGAAGATATTAAAAGAGCAATCAAAATAGCGGAGCAAATAAAATGAGCGAAATCAAAACAACCCCTTTTGTGATTTACGATTATCTTCAAAGCGAAGAAGACATTATTGGCTTTGTTGAAGAAGCAAAACGACAAGCCGAAGAAGAACAGGACGACAGCATTTTGCATATCGCCTTGCTTACCGCAATTAAAGCCAGAGCCTTATTGCAATTTGCTCAAAAAGTAGGTGTTGATGAACAATCATTATTAAAGCCCAAAGATACAAAACAAAGAAAAGAAATCATTAACAAGGCTTTACTTGCTTATGCTTAAAATGAAAAACCCCAAGCATAGGCTTGGGTTTTTTCAGGCAGCCTGAAAGATTTTGATTAAAGGAATAGAATAATGTGGTTGATTGAATTGGCAAATAAAATACATTTAGGGCAGTATAATATGCTGTATCTTTTTATTTTTCTGCTATTTTCGGGCATATATCGAATGTATGACGGTAAGCGGCGGTTATTATTTGAACAACAGCCTGATGATAGAGTAAATTTAATTCCTGATGATGATGTGGTGCAATTATGGCATAACTTAACAAAATTAAATATTAAATTTGGTTATTTTTTTCAAAAATATGGTTTGTTTTTAGTTGTTTGTGCGGCGGTAAATATTTTATTTTTTCTAAAAACAAATTTAAGTATCAAAGATATAATATTGGATTGTGGTTTATTCGGATTTTTAATATTATCAATTATAATTATTATTGCATTTCTTGGTTTTTTATTATTAACAAGACAATCTGATATTAATTTATCGGGTATAGATGATTACAGATACTGGGCGTTAAATTTTATTTGGGATAAAGAAAGTATTATTGCACTTTATAAATTTTTTCATTTTTATAAAAGAGAAGATTGGCATAAGTTATCATCGCTTGATGAACAACAAAAATTAGGAATTAAATTAAATAATAAATATTCGGAACATAACTTATTTCTTGGGGCATCTTATAAAAAATTATTTGAACAATGTAAAATAAATAGAGAAGTACATATTATTATTGGAGCAATGATGAAGTATTTTTCTTGGTTGTTATTGATTATTTCGATAACCGCATATCACGGCGTGAAATATTATTTAATCAATTATGTATAACATTGAATTTTTTCAGGCAGCCTGAAACCTTAAATGACGGATAAAAAATGAACAACTTTTTCACACTTTTTCATTTGCCGCAG
>JAFWTP010000251.1 GCA_017518845.1 Neisseriaceae bacterium | reverse complement strand
GGGGCGGGTGTTGGAAGTGTTGGAACGCAAACACCAAACACTGGTGTGTCGGGCGTTTTGGGAGAAAGACGCGGCGATTGCTTATCCAGAAGATAAACGCATTGCTTACCCGATTGTGTTGGTGGAAATGCCGAAAAAAGCCTTTCACAATGGCAATGTGGTGGTGGTGAAAATGCTCTCCTATCCTGAAAATAATCGTCCTGCGATTGCTAAAATTGCCGAAGTTTTGGGCGAATATGGCGATGACGGTATGGAAATTGAAATTGCACTTCGCAAACACGATTTGCCGCATATATTTTCATCAGGCTGCCTGAAAGCGGCAGATAAAATTGCGGATAAGGTGAGAATTTCAGATAAAAAAAATCGCCAAAATTTGTGCGATATTCCTTTAATAACGATTGACGGTGAGACGGCAAAAGATTTTGATGACGCAGTTTTTGCGGAAAAAGTGGGCAGAAACTGGCGGCTGATTGTGGCGATTGCCGATGTGTCGCACTATGTCAAACCGCACAATGCGATTGACGAAGACGCACGCGAGCGGCTCACCAGTGTGTATTTTCCCCGCCGCGTGATTCCTATGCTACCTGAAAAATTGTCCAACGGCATTTGTTCGATTAACCCGAATGTGGAACGGCTGGTGTTGGCGTGCGATATGGAAATCACCGCAATGGGCAATATTAAAAAATATGTGTTTTATCCTGCGGTGATGAAGTCGCATGCACGGCTGACTTACACGCAAGTGTGGCAGCGATTGCAGCACGGCAGTACCGCCCCGTTGCAACAGCAACTGATTGATTTATATGCTTTATATAAAATTCTGCTGAAAAAACGCGAAAAGCGTGGAGCGGCGGATTTTGATACGGTGGAAACGCAGATGATTTTCGACAAACACGGCAAAATCGAAAAAATTGTGCCGTATGTTCGCAATGACGCACACCGCATTATTGAAGAATGTATGTTAGCCGCCAATGTGTGTGCGGCGGATTTTGTCAGCAAAAACAAGGCGAAAGCCTTATATCGCATACACGAAAAACCCACTTTGGAAAAAGTGAATGCCCTGCACGAACAGTTGTCGTTATTGGGTTTGCATTTGGGTGGCGGCGAACAACCTACGCCACAAGATTATGCACATTTAGCACAACAAATCCAAAATCGTCCAGACCGCCACACCGTGCAAATGATGTTGTTGCGGTCTATGCAGCAAGCGGTGTATTCGCCTGAAAATAAAGGACATTTTGGTTTGGCGTATGATTCATACACCCATTTTACTTCACCGATTCGCCGTTATCCTGATTTATTGGTGCATCGTGTCATTAAGCATATTTTGGCAGATGAACAAGCAGAGTCCGAACAATGGCAACGCATGGGCGAGCAATGCTCCGCTGCCGAACGCCGTGCCGATGACGCGTCTTATGAAGTGGAAAAATGGCTGAAAACCTATTTTATGCGAGATAAAGTGGGTGAAGTGTTTGCGGCAACTGTCAGCGGCATGACGCATTTTGGCTTGTTTGCCACTTTGGACGAGATTTACATAGACGGCATGATTCACATTAGCGATTTGGGGCAGGATTATTTCCACTATCGCCCTGAACTGATGGCATTAGTCGGTGAACGCACCCGCCGCCGCTACACCATAGGCGACAAAATTCAAGTGCAAGTCGCCAAAGCCGATTTAGACACCTGCCGCGTGGATTTGGTGTTGGCGGACGAAGAAATGGGCAAGAACAAAAAACGGCGGAAGAAATAAAATGGGGCGTTTTTGGGGTGGGCAACTCACCCACCACGCGTTGTAGGGTGGGTTTCTAACCCACCAGCAAACCGATAGGTTTGCAAAAAACGAAATGATTTATCAAAGCCTTACGGCTTTGCGGTGGGTTGGAAACCCACCCTACGCAGTTGATTTTTGGGTATGAATGATTTTTCAGGCTGCCTAAAAAGGTTTTTTTGTAAAGGATTTTTGATTATGGAAAATATTGTTTATTATTTTTTAATTGTATTTGGTGCGGTTTTGGTGTGGATTAGTTGCAATGATTTACGCAAATTAAAAGAAAATAATGCTCAATGGGCAGAAATTGAACAGCAATCGCATTTATATAATCAAGATAATTATGCAGAAGCAGAAAAATTAGTTAAAAAATTACAAAAAATTATTCCTTTTTTATCAAAATTTGCTTTATTAAATGGTGTGTTTGCTATTATAGGTTCTTTATTAGGATTGGTTGGATTGTTTAATGCTATTAGTTTTAATCTATACACATTAGGCTGTTGGTCTGTTTTTTTGTTATTTATCACTTCTGCATTTTTTATTGGACTACACCGTCATTCAGAACAAGATGAATTTTTTTACCATTTGAATAAAAGATATAAAAAATCAATTTATTTTTTTATGGAAAATAATACAATCAATTTTTCAAAATATATTGGTTCAACAGCAGG
>JAFWTP010000250.1 GCA_017518845.1 Neisseriaceae bacterium | reverse complement strand
GCCTGAAAAAACATTACTGTCATTGCGAGACTGCGTAAGCAGTCGTGGCAATCTCCTTATTGTTGTGTAAATTTGGTGTGTACTCCATAGCAGAAAGATTGCCACGCCTTGCATTGCAAGGCTCGCAATGACGGTAATGTTGTAGTTTATTTTTGGTTGGTTAGGAAACCCACCCTACAAATTATTTACCCCTTATTCACCAACGGTATCACCTGTTCGGCGATGCGTTCTAATTCTTCACGCACTGGGGCAGATTGCACCAAAACCACGCCCAAGCCTGCGTCTTGGTATTCAAGCAAGCGTTCGGCGACTTGTTCTGGCGTGCCAACCAAGTTAGAACGCAAGCCACGATTGGTAACCGAATAATCCACTCTTGCCACTTCCACATCTAATGTTGAGTTGCCAGTAAAGTTTTTATGCGAATTTTCCCAGCGTTCGTAGTTTTGAATGGTGGTAATGCGTTCGTATTCTTTGCGTGCTTCCTTTTCGCTATCACGAATGATGATATACACCGCCATACCGAATACACGGAATGGGTCTAATCCCAAGCGTTCTTTGCGGGCTTTCATATCCGCAATTTTGACTTTGAGTTCGTCTATGGTATGACCGTGCATTAAATAACTGTCCGCAAAGCGAGCAATGGTTTCACGCCCCACTTCGCTTTCGCCACCTGCATAAACCGTAGGTTCTCGCAGTGGTTTGGGCGAAAGGAAACTGTCTTCATAATTAAAATATTTGCCGTGATGCGTAAAAGGCGTTTCTCGCCACAAACCACGCATTGCGGTGATGTATTCTTCTTCGTAACCGTAACGGTCATCGTGATGAGCGAAGTTGATGCCATACTGGCGAGCCTCTTCCTGCCACCACGCCGAAACCAAGTTAATGGAAAAACGACCTTTTGCCATTTCTTGAATGGTGGCAATGCGTTTGGCGGTGGGGGCAAGTTGATGATATTGCGGACGCAAAGCGGCTAAAATTTCCAATTTTTGCGTGGCGACTGCCAAGCCTGTGGCAACCGTCCAAGCGTCCAAAACTGGGGCTTCGTGTCCTTTAATGTCGTTTAAGTTAAGTTCTGGCACAAGGGTGAGTTCATAACCTTTGTTTTCTAAACTCACCGCCAAATCACGCACATATTCCCAAGAGCAAGGCGTTGGGTCATCATCAACATTGCGTAACCAAGAACCCCATACGGGCGACCAATATCCGAATTTCATAATCAATTACTCCGTGTTGTTTGAAAAAATTTGTTGTTGCTATACTTTCAGGCTGCCTGAAAACAAGGTTTATTTCACCGTCAGGTGAAATCTTTATTGACGAAGTCAATAAAAGGATTGCAAAGCAATCAAACCGAAGTTTAGGCGAAGCCAAAACAAGGTTTATTTATGCGAAGCATAAATTTTTTATTTACAAAGTAAATAAAATAAATTGCGAAGCAATCAAACCGAAGTTTCTGCGAGCGAAGCGAAACTAAAACGAAGTTTTAAGCGTAGCCAAAATATTTAATTTACTGTAATCATTCGATTTTTTAATATCACACGGATTGGGAATTGCTAACGGTTTTCCTTTAAATAAAGATTTTGCGTTAAGCATTAACGAATCCGTGTGACATTTAAAAAATCCCCCACTCACGCCGCTTTTTTCTGTTCTATTT
>JAFWTP010000249.1 GCA_017518845.1 Neisseriaceae bacterium | reverse complement strand
GAAACTTGCCGACTGTCCGCAAACCTACTGCGATACTGGCCACAACGACGATGGCATCCGTCAGGTTGTTGAACAGTTGAAATTACAGAAATACAATCATTTGCATATTGTAATTGGAATGGTTAGCGACAAGGATCACGCCAAAGTGCTCAGCCAGTTGCCAACCGATGCCACCTATTATTTTACAAACGCCCAGGTGCCTCGTGCGCTCAAAGCTGAGCTTTTGGCCGAGAAAGCCGCCGTCTTTGGTCTGCACGGCCAATGCTACCCGACGGTGCCCGAAGCAATTGCCGCCGCCCAAAAAAGCGCCGCCCCCGACGATTTCATCTTCATCGGAGGCAGTACGTTCACAGTGGCCGAGATTCCTGATGTTTAATGTAATCATGTTAGAATTTAAATAAAATGCACATCTGGTAAATGTAGGGCTGTTAGAAAACATTTTTAACACGTAGCAAGGCTCTGCTGTCGCTCTGTATGCACACATATAATATAATATATGTGTATGACGGACACAAAAAAAGCGGAAACTTTAGTCTCCGCTTGTGATGCCGTGTTTCGGCTTAACTAATTGAGAACCAACTCAACTGAACCGGCATTTTCAGTTTTTTCAGAACGATGAGCTTTTGCAAATGCCATAATATTGTCGATTGTTGCATCGGAGGGGCAGAACTGATTGCGTAGCCCTGTTTCCAGAATTTCGGCTGATTTGCTTTTTTTGCTTAATATGTTACTGAATTTGAATAAAATAGTAAAACATTTCACCATAGGCATTTCCCCTTTTTTATCAATAAGTTTTTAGTGTTGCTTAGTTGTAACGCAACATTTCCGGAATTATTTTGCTTATCGGTATTTTTTTTGAAAACAAGTAGCAAAAATAAACTTGAAACCGAGAAACATAAAAATTGCTACTTTCGTCTTCTGCTAACAGAATTTGTTATGGACGAATCAAGGATTTTGGTTGAGCGGCTGGCCGCAAAAATGCTGGCGGCGGGCACGTGGGTGGCTACGGCCGAGAGTTGCACCGGCGGCAACATCGCCCACCGGATAACGCTTGTGCCGGGCAGTTCGGCGTGGTTCAAAGGGGGAGTGGTGTCCTACACAAATGAAGTGAAAATGAAAGTGCTGGGCGTGCCGCCGGACCTGATTGAGCAATACACTGAGGTTTCGCACCAAGCGGCCGAGGCAATGGCCGAAGGCGCAAGGCGCGCAACGGGTGCCGATTTCGCCGTTTCCACCACAGGCATTGCCGGACCAACCGGCGCCACCGCCAACGACCCCGTCGGAACAGTGTATATTGGCGTGGCCACACCCGACAAAGTGGTGTCGCAACGCATGGTTTTGGCACAAACCGCGAGCGGAATATTGAGCGGTTCACCATTGCCGCACTCGAAACGCTGCTGGCCAACGTGTGAATATCAATCTGAAAATCAATCTGAAAAACACGCAAATGGCTGATACCGAAATCGCTTTGCGAAACAACATAAAGTGTCAAAAAAAACACCAAAAAAACATTTGCTTTATTGAATTAAAAACACGTACTTTGCAATCCGATTTTTAGAAGAAAACTATATAAAAAAAGTTATATGTCACGAGTTTGTCAAGTAACAGGAAAACGTAGCATGGTTGGTAACAACGTTGGTCACTCTAACTTGAAGACCAAGAGAAAGTTCCATGCAAATTTGTTCAAGAAAAAATTCTACTATCCTGAAGAGGACCGTTGGATTACCTTGAAAGTATCAGCAAGCGGCTTGCGCGATATCAACAAAAAAGGTTTGCACAAGATGCTGCAAGAGGCCAAAGCCGCAGGTTATATCAATAACTACTAAAAAATAGTTCGAAATG
>JAFWTP010000248.1 GCA_017518845.1 Neisseriaceae bacterium | reverse complement strand
TTCATCAGGCGAAAATAACTTTTTCAACGAACTCACCTTACTGTGTCCTGCAAAGCAAAACGCACAGCCATTGAGTTTAGCCGCCGTAATCTGCACCACTTCCCGCTCGGCAGTTGTCAAAGAAGTATCATTATTGATTTTGCCCACTTCCTGATAAGTTGCCAAAGCCTGTGGTGCATTTGCCAAAACCCCGATTAAATTCGGCAAAAAGCCATTGATTTTCAAAGCCTGCTCAACACGAGCACGAGCCGCATCAGGTGCAGACTGCACCGAGTGAATGGTTAAACGAGCCATTTTTTTTACTCCATAATATTTGTGAATATGGCGTAATCATAAAATGACGCTATCAAAACACAAAGATTGATTGTTTATATGCTTATAACTAAAAGTTGTAGTGGCTTGAACATTTTCAGGCAGCCTGAAAGTCATTATTTTCACAATAAATCGGTTTATAATAACGCCGTATTTTCAAGGGAAACAAGCGATGAGCCGTCAATTTAGTGAAAACACTCGTGTTCAAATTCCTGCCTTATTGCATTTAACGCGTTTGGGTTATCAATATGTTTGTCCAAATGTGGTTCGGCAAAATGCAGACCCTGACACGGGCATTTTGCGTGATATTTTCGATACCCAAATCAAAGCCCTAAATCCGTCTTTATTCGCAAACGAAACAACCAACAATACTCTCCTGACGGCTTCTCTGCTTGAAGACATTAAATTTGAACTTCGTAATGACGATTTAGGCAAAGCCTTTTTTGAACGCCTGCATAATCTTTCCGGCAGCCTGAAACTGATTGATTTCGAGCATTTTCACAAAAACGCTTTTCACATTACTTTTGAGCAATCGTTAAGAAACGGCGAAGACGCTTTTCGTCCTGACATTACCGTATTTATCAACGGCATACCGTTGGCGATGATTGAAGTCAAAAAGCCCAACAACAAAGACGGATTAAAAGCCGAATACGAGCGAATGAACGAACGCTTACGCAATGAAAAATTTCGCCGTTTTTTGAATGAATTTCAACTTTTTATTTTTTCTAATAATCAAGAATACGAAGACGATGACCCAGAGCATTTAGTGGGTGCGTATTATGCGACTAATGGCGAAAAATCGCTTCGTTACAATCATTTCCGTGAAGAATTGCCAAGCGAAGTGATTAACGATATTGCTGAAATAGACGCAGACACCGAACAACGCATTTTAAGCGATAATCGTTGTCCTGAAATTTATCACAACAACGAATATCAAACCAACAAACGCACTGATACGCCTACCAATCGCCTATTAACAGGGCTTTTTCATCGCGACCGTTTGCGTTTTTTATTAAAGCACGGCATTGTTTATGTGAAAGAGCAGAATGAAAAGACAGGCGAAATTCATCTGCAAAAGCACATTATGCGTTATCCGCAACTGTTTGCGGCAAAGCAAACGCTCAAAACATTAGACGCAGGCAAAAAGCACGGTGTTATTTGGCATACACAAGGTTCAGGCAAAACCGCTTTTGCGTTTTATTGCGTCAGCATTTTGACTGAATATTTTGCCCAAAAACAGATTGTGCCGAAGTTTTATTTTTTGGTAGATAGATTAGATTTAGCCAATCAAGCGGCAGCAGAATTTGAAAAACGCGGTTTAAGAACCTATCGCATTAACAGCAGGGATGAATTAGTTCAACATTTCAAACAAACAGAGGCAACGCGTAGTGGTCAAAGAGAAATTTGCGTTTTGAACATTCAAAAATTTGTCAATGACGCAACTGCGATTAACGAAACAGGTTATCAAATTGATATTCAAAGAATATTTTTTATTGATGAGGCTCATCGTTCCTACAAACCGCAAGGTTCATTTTTGCCGAATTTATTTAATGCCGACAAAAACGCTATCAGAATTGCACTCACAGGCACGCCTTTGATTGTGCCAAACGGCAAAACAGGCTGGTTAAATCGTTTTGCCACCAAAGAAATTTTTGGCGATTACATTCATAAATATTACTACGACCGTTCCATTTTAGACGGTTACACACTCAAACTGATGCGTGAAAAAATCAAAACTTCTTACATTGAAGAGGTGCAACAAGCCATTGAAGACATACAAATTCACAAAGGCGATATTAGTCTGCAAGAAATTCACGAACACCCCAAATATTACACGCCGCTGTTAGATTACATTGTTACAGACTTTAACCGCAGTCGCCGACAATTTGCCAATAACACAATCGGTGCAATGGTGATTTGTCATTCTAACAAGCAGGCGGAACGATTATTTCAACTTTTTCAGCAAAAATACGCCACGCAAAATTCTGCTATTTTAATTTTGCACGATTATGGCAACGAAGAAAGTCGCAAAAAGGACATACAACAATTCAAAGACGGCAAAATTGATTTTGTATTTGTAGATGAAATGCTGATTACAGGTTTTGACTGCCCTCGTCTGAAAAAACTTTATTTAGAACGCAAAATTAAAGCCCACAACTTATTACAAGCCTTAACGCGTGTTAATCGTCCGTATCAAAACTTTCGTTTTGGTTTTGTGG
>JAFWTP010000247.1 GCA_017518845.1 Neisseriaceae bacterium | reverse complement strand
TCAGGCTGCCTGAAAGAAAATCGAAGCGTTATCTAAAATATATCCGTCAAGCCGCAAGGCTTGACATAATATAGTTAAACAACTTCAAAATACAAAAAATAAAAACAACTAACTATGCGTAAATATTCTACAATTTTAATTTAATCCTGTGTGTCATTACGAGCCAAGCCGAAAGGCTTGGCGTGGTAATCCAGTAAAAAACCGCAGGTTTTTTATCAACGCCGCAGGCGTTGTAACGACAAGGTTCATAAACAATTTAAGGCTGCCTAAAATGATAACAGATACGACCGTTACAACGCCTGCGGCGTTGCTTGAAACCTGCGGTTTCAAGTGGATTGCCACGCCGTGATTTCATTAACGCGAGCAATGACACAGTTTTTAACATTTTGAAGTTGTTTGACTATAAAACTTTGTGAGAAACAAAAATGTTTTTAGTTTTGATGAAAATTTGTTTTCAGGCAGCCTGAAAACACTTCTTTTCAAAAAAAATTCCGCACTTTATAAAAATGCGGAATTTTTTTATCAATCTGGCTGGGGAGGAAGGATTCGAACCTTCGCATGCTGGGATCAAAACCCAGTGTCTTAACCACTTGACGACTCCCCAGTTGTGTCATCATTCAACCTAATTAAACTGAACGACTCACTTTTTAATGGGTGATCAGCCAAACCTTTCACCGCCCAAACGCTGTATTCAGGGTGCGTGGCTTGGATTTGTGCCGCAATCTGTTGTGCTTGTTTGCCGCTTTTGACTTGCAGAAAAACACAACTGCCTGAACCTGTCATCATCGCTTTTTCGCCGTATTGTTGCAACACAGCCAAAGCGTGGGCGATTTGTGGATACCGCGTAACGGCAATATTTTGTAAGTCGTTAATAAGCGGTATGCTTTCAGTAAGACTGTCAATTTTAATAGGCTTATTTGAACTTGTCAAGACAAAATGCGAAAATATTTCTTTTGTTGAAACCGCAACAGGCGGGCGAATGATGACAAAATGCGGTAAATCAATCGGTAAAGGCGTTAATTGTTCGCCTATGCCTTCGGCAAAAGCGGTTTTGCCAAAGATAAAAAACGGCACATCAGCCCCTAATTTTACGCCCAAATCAATCAGTTGCTCTTCTGTTAAACCGCACGCCCACAGGCGATTTAACGCCATTAACACCGTTGCCGCATTGCTTGAACCGCCGCCCAAACCGCCGCCCATAGGAATTTTTTTATCTATTTTTATATCCGCACCTTTTTTCAGGCAGCCTGAAAACTGTTGTAAAAGACGAGCCGCACGCACGGTTAAATCGTTTTCAGGAGCAATGTCTGCTTGCGGATTGTGTAGAACAATGCGTCCGTCATCACGCACTGCCAAATGAATGGTATCGCACAAATCAATCAGGCAAAACACGCTTTGCAACAGGTGATAACCGTCTTCTCGTTTGCCCACAACTTTGAGCATTAAATTGAGTTTGGCAGGGGCGGGGTAGGGAGTAAAATTTATCGCAGACATTGTGTTTTTTCTGTGGCGTGATTAGGGTTAAATTCTTGAAAAACAACGGTTATTTTTAAGTCTTGGCGTTGTAAAATTAAGCGGCGTGGCATACCGTTGTTTTGCACGGTGCGAGAAATTGTCCAACCTGCTTGTATAAGCGAGCCGTTAGATAAAATTTGGTGCGGCTCAACGCTTGAATAGCGTCCCATAGCCCATAAGTCCAAGTAATCCAAAGGAATTTCTTGCCCTGTTAATCGCTGTGCTAACTCATCAACTGTGGCTGCCTGAAAAACTTGCCCTTTGGCGTTTTGTGCTACCGCCCCGATTTCGTCCTGACACAAACGCCCCACAGTGCTACCCAAAGGCGTGAGAATATCTATCTCTTTGATTTGTGGTGAATTTTCCCAGTCAAAGCCTGCCTGAAAACCTTGATTATCCGCCCTAATCGACAACTTCCCAGCCGCTTGAAAAACAGGCGGCGTATTTTCAGGCAGCCACTCGCTAACCGTTTGTGTTTGTTGCATATTTGAACAAGCGGCGACAATCAATAGCGTTGTGAGAGCAAAAAACTTTTTCAGGCAACCTGAAAGGTAAATAGAAGCGTTTTTCATCGGCGTTTTGGGTGAGATAAAAGAAAGATTATAAAATATTGTACTTGTTTTGATTGATTTTTGTTAAGCGGTGTTTTTCAGGCAGCCTGAAAAAGCCGTGTGCTTGGTGTTTCGTGAGCAATAAGCATTTTTATTGTTATCCGCTCAACCTTTTTTATCAACACAAATTTATAATAAATTATTATTATAAAACATATAGTTATAAAGTTATTTTGGATAAAAAATTTTTTATGTGCTTGTTTTTTAAAATTTCTCACCAAGACACGGAGAATACGGAGAATATGAAAAAATTCTAATAATATCAACACTTAACCTTGCTCTTTGTGTCTCCGTGTTCTCCGTGAGAGATAATAAAAAAATTTGTGAGAAACAAAATAATATCTTTTCAGGCAGGTGTAAAGATTTTAGCGAAATTAACTTCATTTCATTCGCCCTACGCTGTTTCAGGCTGCCTGAAAGGTACTTTGTCGCAAACAATTTTCAAACCGTGAAAATCTGTCACGCTTTCAAATTCTTTCAGCCTGCCTGAAAATCAAAACGACACATTAAATTTCTTTAAAATTTCTTTTAGCGACATATCGTCTTTATCTTTTTTATAGCCTTGTTCCCAAACGCTGTGGGCTTCTTCTTTTTTGCCTAATTGCCACAGCACTTCGCCCAAGTGGGCGGCGACTTCGGCTTCGGGCATTTTGGCGTATGCCGATTGCAAGTAGGGCAAGCCTTTGGCGGCGTTGCCTTGCAAGTAATAACCCCAGCCCAAACTGTCTTGCACAGGTGCAGAGTCTGGAATTTGTTTAATGGATTTTTCAATCAACGCCACCCCTTCGTTAATGCGTTCGGGAATAAACAAAAGCGTGTAGCCCAAAGTGTTTTGGGCGTTTGGGTCGTCCTTATCAAACTGCCAGTATTTTTCCAAGTCGGCAACCGCCTTATCAAACTGTCGCATTTTGTCGGCATACAGCGTGCCGCGTGCGTGATATAAAACGCTT
>JAFWTP010000019.1 GCA_017518845.1 Neisseriaceae bacterium | reverse complement strand
ATCAGTGTAGTTTGTTTTAACGCCTATTTTTCGTTATCTAACGAAATTAGGTAGTGGTTTGTGTTCCTTTAAGTTTCGTCCCTTGCTGTTTTGCAAGGGATTTTTTTATGTATAATGCGTTTTTTTTAAGGAGCGAATGATGAAAAAACTCGTGCTTTTATTGCCATTATTATTATCGGCGTGTATGACGACAGACGGGCAGGGCGGTTTGTCGCAAGCGATTGTTAAACCTTTGTTAGAAAACGAATGTAAAGGGCAACTTAATAACCGCCAAGAGTGGCGAGTGGTTTCTTTGATTTTAACCGCACAGAAAAAAGCCGAAATCGAACAAAAAATATGCGGTTGTGTCAGCGAAGAAGCATCGCAAAACATCACCGCCGAAAACACCGTAGGTTTAATTAACCCCAATACAAGAACACAAACCGCAGCCACTATGGCGGCACAAAGTTTAGGCGGTTGTGTGAAACGGTTTATTACAAACAGTGGGCAGTGAGCAATGAGCAGTGAGCAGTTATTTCGTTTTGTCTTACGACAAAACAGATTATTATTAAGATAACGCTTCGATTAAATCTTTCAGGCTGCCTGAAAGGATAATCGAAGCGTTATCTATAATATTGTTTGTCAAGCCGCAAGGCTTGACTAAATCACTGCTCATTTCTCACTGCTAACTGCTCACTGTTTTAAGGATACACAATCTTTGCATATGCCGAATGGTTGTGGATTGATTCAAAATTTTCGCTTTCTACCACAAATTGACAAATGCGGCTGTCGGCTTTAAGGGCGGCGGCGACATCGCGGACAATGTCTTCCACAAATTTGGGGTTGTCATAAGCGTATTCGGTAACAAATTTTTCGTCAGGGCGTTTGAGTAAGCCGTATAACTGGCAAGACGCTTGTTTTTCAACTAAATCAATCACTTCTTCGGGTTCAACCGCACTGTTGCAGTGCAGCGTTACGGTAATGTGCGAGCGTTGGTTGTGTGCGCCATAATCGGAAATTTCTTTGGAACACGGGCATAATGATGTGGCAGGCACAACCACTTTCAAAGAATGGCAGTATTTGCCGTTTTCCACTTCGCCTGATAATTCAATATCATAGTCCATTAGGCTTTTAATGCCCGACACAGGGGCGGATTTGGTGCGGAAAAACGGGGCGTGAATGTGAATTTCGCCCGAATGTGCGTCCAAATCTTTGAGCATGGTGTGGGTTAATAGCGAAAGTGTATCGTAACCGATTGGTTTATCAAAAGATTCTATCAGTGCCACAAACCGCGACATATGCGTGCCTTTTTGATGAGCAGGCAAATAAACCGACATCGCCACTTCTGCCACAGTCGCCTGCCCACCGCCTGCGGTGTGCCACATCAGCGGCATACGCAAGCCACGAATGCCCACGCGGCTAATCGGTTGGTTGCGGGTATCGGCAGAACTCTGCACATCGGCAATGGCGTTCATTTTTGAAAGGTATTCCGTTGGTAAAAACGGACAATTATAACAGAATAAAGAACGATTTTCAGGCTACCTGAAACTATTTTGATACAGTCAGTACTTGTGGCTCATTTCTCATTTTCTTTTTTATTATTTTCTTTTATTTGAATAATCAAAGCATTAGAAAGAAGTTTTAATATAATATAGATGAATAATACATTTACACCAATCGTTCCAGTTGTTATAGTTAATAGTACTACTGATAGACTGTGATAAAAATAATTATTAAACATTAAAATAAATGAAAGAATTATCGTAGATAAAGAAGAATAGATTGAATATTTAAAATAATAAAATACTGTATGGATTTGTAATTGTCCTGTTATTTGTTTGTCTTCTTTATTTAAGGTTCTTATGTATTTTGATGATAGTAAAGATGATATGCTTGCTATATAAAAACCCATAGTAATTGAAGTAAAAGTAATCACATTTGTAGTGTAATTTCTGATAAGTTCTTTGTCAAATGATATACGAAAAATCCAAAAAGATACCCCAACTATAATGCTTGCAAACATTATAATTGATATTAAATATTTATCTTCTTTATATATCATTTTTATTCTGCATATTGATTTGATTTTATTTCT
>JAFWTP010000246.1 GCA_017518845.1 Neisseriaceae bacterium | reverse complement strand
TGGGGTCGCCCCTACGGAGTGTTATCATTTTGTTTCTGATTGGGTTTTGCAGGAGTTTCGATAAATGAAAAATTGAGATTAAGGCGTAAAAAAATATTAAAAACGCGTAGGTCTTCAAAGTTGCCCCCTACGCCTATTGCTCATTTAAAGGAATTGCGTTAGCAATTCTGAATCCGTGTGGCAAGAAAAAAATGGAATAATTACAGTAGATTATATATTTTCAGGCTGCCTGAAAGGATAGATTTTTAATGCCACACGGATTCGAGATTGCTAACGCAATCTCTTCAAAATAATAGGAATGGCGTGAGCCATTCCGAATCCGTGTGGCAATAAAAAAACAAAATGATTACAGCGAGTGTCGAGTAGGCAACAAAGTTGCCCACTGCAACCCTTGACACCCCATAAAATCCATTTTATAATCCAAAAGTTTTTAAAACAAAAACACCTTTTTTCCGCACAAGGCATTTTGCCTTTTCACAAATAAAAATTCCGACCCGCAATTCTTTTTAAAAAGCAGTCGTTGTTGTGCGGCTTATTCTATTTTCTTTTTGATAAACAACACATTATGCATGTTTCTGAATTACAAACCCAGCACATTTCTCAACTGTTGGAACAAGCCGAAGCACTTGGTATTGAAAACGCCAACCGCTTTCGCAAACAAGATTTAGTTTTTGCCATTGTGCGTAAAATGGTGCAGAACGGTGAATCTTTCACTGGTAACGGCACTTTGGAAATTTTGCCAGACGGCTTTGGCTTTTTGCGTTCGGCAGATACTTCTTACTTGGCAAGTCCTGACGATATTTATGTTAGCCCCAACCAAATTCGCCGTTTTAATTTGCACACAGGCGATACGATTGAGGGTTCGGTTCGCACCCCCAAAGACAATGAACGCTATTTTGCTTTAACGAAGTTAGACAGCATTAACGGCGATGACCCAGAGGCGTGTAAGCATAAGATTTTATTTGAAAATTTAACGCCACTGTTTCCTGACCAGCAGTTTGTTTTGGAACGCGACATTAAATCAAATGAAAACTTAACTTCACGAGCGATTGATTTGGTTGCGCCGATTGGCAAAGGACAGCGGGCGTTGTTGGTAGCCCCGCCGAAAACGGGTAAAACGGTGATGTTAAAAAACATTGCCCACGCTTTAACCGACAATTATCCTGAAATTGAATTGATTGTGTTGCTGATTGACGAACGCCCCGAAGAAGTTACCGAAATGGTGCGTTCGGTGAAAGGCGAAGTCGTGGCTTCCACTTTTGACGAACCTGCGGCACGCCATGTTCAGGTTGCCGAAATGGTCATTGAAAAAGCCAAACGCTTGGTAGAACACAAAAAAGATGTGGTGATTTTGTTAGATTCCATCACGCGGCTGGCACGAGCGTATAACACCGTAGTACCTGCGTCTGGCAAGATTCTCACAGGCGGCGTTGATGCTCACGCACTGCACAAACCAAAACGCTTTTTTGGTGCGGCACGCAATATCGAAGAGGGCGGCTCGCTCACCATTATTGCCACGGCTTTGGTAGAAACAGGTTCAAGAATGGACGATGTGATTTACGAAGAGTTCAAAGGCACAGGCAATATGGAATTGCATTTAGACCGCCGCTTGGCAGAAAAACGCGTTTTCCCTGCGATTAACATTAACAAATCAGGCACGCGTCGTGAAGAGTTGTTAATCGGCAACGACCAGTTGCAAAAAATGTGGCTATTACGCAAATTCCTGCACCCAATGGACGATGTAGAAGCGATGGAATTTCTGCACGACAAACTCAAACAGTCAAAAAATAATGCGGACTTTTTTGATTTGATGAAAAGGTAAAAATAATGGTGAGTTTTTGCTCACCATTTTTTTGTAAAATATTTTCAGGATACTGATTAAGAATTACGAGTTTTTGCAAAGATTTCAAATTACTTTTGTTGTTAAAAAATAACAAAAAATAAACATTAAAAATAAAGTAAAAAATCATTTATA
>JAFWTP010000018.1 GCA_017518845.1 Neisseriaceae bacterium | reverse complement strand
ATTTGTACGATTTTGCCTTGGCTCATCTTGAATATCCTAAATAAATGTTAATACCTTACACGGCGGCGGCACCTGCCACGATTTCCGACAACTCTGTCGTAATCGCCGCTTGACGAGATTTGTTGTAAATCAAGCGAAGTTCTTTAATGACATTGCCTGCGTTGTCGGTTGCGGCTTTCATCGCAACCATGCGAGCGGCTTGTTCAGATGCCATATTATCGCTCACGGCTTGATACACCACGGATTCAACATAACGGTGTACCAAAAACTCTAACACCGTCAATGGGTCTGGCTCGTAGATATAATCCCAACTGTGTTTGGATTCGGGTTTTTCTTGCAGCATATCTTCACCAATCGGCAACAAGATTTCGCTGCGTGGTTCTTGTTTCATCGTATTGATAAAACCAGAATACACCATATGCACTGCGTCAATTTCGCGTTTGACATATCTGCCGAACACCACATTCAGGCTACCTAATAAGGTTTCCAAATGGGGGGTATCGCCCAAACCAGTGGCACTGGCAACAATGTTTAGGCCTACGCGTTGGCACGCTGCCAAGCCTTTGGAACCGAAACACACCACATCAACGCCAATGCCTTTTTGTTGATAATCTTGCACCAGTGCAAAGAATTTTTTCAACACATTAGCGTTTAAGCCGCCGCACAAGCCTTTATCCGAAGTAATTAAGATAATCGCCGCGTGGCGGATATTGTCGCGTTTTTCCAAAATCGGCAGCGAGTGTTCGCCGTTGGTTGCAGCCAAATGCCCCATCACTTTCCGCACTTTTTCTGCGTATGGACGAGCCAAACGCATACGCTCTTGGGTTTTCCGCATTTTAGAAGTCGAAACCATTTGCATGGCTTTGGTAATCTTCTGCGTACTTTGCGTGGTGCGTATTTTGGTGAGAATCTCTTTTCCTACTGCCATTTAACCCACTCCGTTGATTTACGCACCGTATGCGGTTTTGAATGTTTGCATGGCTTTTTTCAGCACTTCTTGTTGCTCATCGCTCATCACACCTGAATTGTCGATTGCGTCTAACAAATCAGAATGTTGTGTGCGAACATAAGACAAGAATTCGCTTTCAAAATGCAGGGCTTTATTCACAGGTACATCTTCGTATGAACCGTTGTTGATTGCCCACAAAGTCAAAGCCATTTCTGCCACAGACAAGGTGCTGAATTGTTTTTGTTTCATCAATTCGGTAACCACTTCACCATGACGCAGTTGTTTGCGTGTGGCTTCGTCCAAATCGGACGCAAATTGAGAGAACGCAGCCAATTCACGATATTGAGCGAGTGCCAAACGAATACCGCCGCCCAATTTTTTGATGACTTTGGTTTGAGCCGCACCGCCCACACGAGATACCGAAATACCTGCGTTAATCGCAGGACGAATACCTGCGTTAAACAAGTCGGTTTCCAAGAAGATTTGACCGTCTGTAATGGAAATCACATTGGTAGGCACGAATGCCGACACATCGCCTGCTTGGGTTTCAATAATCGGCAAGGCTGTCAGGGAGCCTGTTTTGCCTTTAACTTCGCCGCCTGTGAGTTTTTCCACTTCATCAGCGTTAATACGAGCGGCACGCTCTAATAAACGGCTGTGTAAGTAGAACACATCGCCAGGATAGGCTTCGCGTCCTGGTGGGCGGCGTAACAACAGCGAAATTTGACGGTAGGCTACGGCTTGTTTTGACAAGTCGTCATAAATAATCAAAGCGTCTTCACCACGGTCGCGGAAATATTCGCCCATGGTGCAGCCTGAATAAGGTGCAATATATTGCAAAGCGGCGGCTTCTGATGCGGAAGCAGCAACGATGATGGTGTGTTCCATAGCACCGTGTTCTTCCAATTTACGCACCACATTCGCAATAGACGATGCTTTTTGACCAATTGCCACATAAATACAAGTAACGCCTGTGCCTTTTTGATTGACAATCGCGTCCAATGCCACAGCGGTTTTACCTGTTTGGCGGTCGCCAATAATCAACTCGCGTTGTCCGCGACCAATCGGCACCATAGAGTCAATGGATTTCAAGCCTGTTTGCACAGGTTGATCCACTGATTTACGGGCAATCACGCCTGGTGCGATTTTTTCAATCGGAGCGGACAATTTGGTGTTAATCGGACCTTTGCCGTCAATCGGACGACCCAAAGCATCAACCACACGACCGACCAACTCACGACCAATCGGCACTTCCAAAATACGACCTGTGCAGGTTACTTCGTCCCCTTCACGGATATGACCGTATTCACCCAAAACCACTGCACCGACAAAGTCGCGTTCCAAGTTCATTGCCAAGCCGAATGTATTGCCAGGGAATTCAATCATCTCACCCTGCATTACATCGGATAAGCCGTGAATGCGGACAATACCGTCAGTTACAGACATCACTGTGCCGCGTGTGCGGATTTCCGCATTGTCGGACAGGTGTTCAATTTTCTCGCGAATTAAATCGCTAATCTCTGCAGGATTAAGCTGCATGAAAATCTCCTAATTTGTTACCGCCGCATACAGGGCATTTAATCTATTTTGAACAGACATATCAAGCACTTGGTCGCCGATTTCAATTTTGATACCGCCGATTAAGGCAGGTTCAATTTCCACACGAACTTGCAATTTGGTGTCCAAACGGTTTTCCAACAAAGACACCAACTCGGCATACTCGCTGTCTTTCAAAGGATACGTACTATATACAACGGCTTGTTGTGTTCGTTCTTCTGACAACATATATTCGCGATATTGCTCGAAAATAGTGGGCAACAGCGACAAGCGGTTGTTTTCAGACAAAACAAAAACGAAATTGTGCAAACGCTTATCCAACATTTTGTCGGAAGATAAGAGTTTGAGCAGAATTTCACCACGCTGAACAGCGTTCAATTCAGGCCGAGAAAGCACTTTAACCACTTTGGGTTCAGAGACAATTTTTGCCATTAAGCCCAAATCATCGCCCCAAACTTTTGTTTGATCGTATTGACGAGCCAAACCATAAAGTGCTTTGGCATACGGTCGTGCTACGGTTGCGAACTCAGCCATGAATTACAACTCCTGTTTTAAGGCACCCAACAGGTCAGAATGCACATCTGCGTTAATTTCACGACGCAAAATTTGTTCTGCCCCTTTGACTGCCAAAATCCCTACTTGACTGCGTAAGGCTTCACGCGCACGGTTGGCTTCTTGTGCCACATCAGCACGGGCTTGTGCCAAAATTTTGGCTGCTTCGTCATTCGCTTGTTGTTTGGCTGCTTCCATAATTTCCGCAGCCCGTTTGTCGGCATTCGCCACCATTTCGGCAACTTGCTGACGACCTTCCGCTAAAATAGCCGCAACGCGTTTCTCTGCTTGTTCAAAATCACTCTTGCCGCGTTCGGCTGCTGCCAAACCTTCGGCAATTTTGTTTGCACGCTCATCTAATGCTTTGATAACGGGCGGCCAAATGAATTTCATTGTGAACCACACCAAAATACCAAAGACAATCAGTTGTGCAATTAAAGTTGCATTGATATTCACGGTATCACCTATCGTTATTCGTTAATCGATAAATACCTTGTGTTGATTGCATTAACCACCAAACGGATTTGCGAATGCAAACAACAGTGCAATACCTACACCAATCAAGAATGCGGCATCAATCAAACCTGCGATAATGAAGAGTTTAACTTGCAAAGAGTTCATCAATTCGGGTTGGCGAGCAGAAGATTCCAAGTATTTAGAACCCAAAATACCAATACCCAAAGCGGCACCCAAAGCACCTAAACCCACAATCAGACCACAACCAACAGCGATCAAACCACCAATTCCCATGTTTAACTCCTTAAAAAAAGAGGGATTAATCAAAAATTAACGAGATATTTAACTGAATGTTTGGGATAACACTCGGTCAAAACTTATGCCACGCCCACCATTAGTGAGAGTCGTGGGCTTGTCCAATATATACCAGAGCCAAAGTCATAAAGATAAAGGCTTGCAACAGGATAATCAGAATGTGGAAAATCGCCCACACTGCACCTGCCAAAATATGACCAATGTATAAAATCGGATCAAGAAAACCTACCGAGCCGCCACTTGCCCACGCACCGCCTAACATAGCAATCAGCAAGAAGACCAATTCGCCCGCATACATATTGCCAAACAACCGCAAGCCGTGCGATACCGTTTTGGCAACAAATTCGATGATATTCAGAACAAAGTTGAACACCCACAAGAATGGGCTTTTACCAAAGGGTGCGGTGAGCATTTCGTGCATCCAGCCACCCAAGCCTTTGATTTTAACATTGTAAAACAGGCACAAAGCCAAAACGCCAATCGCCATAGCCAATGGCGTGTTAATGTCCGCAGTGGGAACCACACGCAAATAAGCGTGATGATCGCCCGTAATATGTTGCCATGCCCACGGCAATAAATCCACAGGCAATAAGTCCATGGCATTCATTAAGAAAATCCACACAAACACAGTGAGTGCCAAAGGCGACACCAATTTGCGGGTTTGTTCGTTGTGGATAATGTCTTTACTGGATTTATCCACCCATTCAATCAAAATTTCAACAGCGGCAAGAAAACGAGAAGGAACACCTGCACTGGCTTTTTGTGCGGCTCGCCACAAGAAGAAACAGCCCAAACCGCCTAAAACAACGGAAAGAATAATGCTGTCCAAGTTAAGATAATTAAAATCAATGATATTGCTTTGTGGCGTGCTTTGATTGCTTAAATGCACCAAGTGGTGTTTGATATATTCCGCACCTGACATTGCTTCGTGTTCTGTTGCCATAATTCGATTTCCAAGAATGTAACAAACTGCCATTTTTCAATGCTTTTCAGGCAGCCTGAAATATGAATTTGAACCTATAAAACCTTTTAAGAATAATATAAACCTTGCGTTATGTCAATCAACCCCCAGCAACTTTATCGCAATGCCTTGTTTTTGCTACACCTTAATTTTATCTGAAACAGCGATTGATAGGGCTTTTTGTGCGATAAACGGAAAATATAGTCGATTCATACCAAAATCATGCTGCGTTATTTCGCCTTGCCGTATTATCCATACTGTCGCAGGCTCACTGCCTTGCCTGCTTTTGGTCTGAATTGACTATAAAACAGTGTTCAGGCTGCCTGAAAATGATTTGATAAGCAATACACATACAAGTTATACTTACAACACAAAACGATATGGAGTGTTGAAAATGTTGGCAATTAAGTTACCTGTGGAAATTGAAAATCGCTTGACCGCATTGGCACAGGAAACAGGTCGCACCAAGACTTTCTATGTGCGTGAAGCCTTGAAAAATTATCTTGAAGATTTGGAAGATTTACATACCGCAGAAAAACGCTATCGCGACTTAAAAGCAGGTAAATCTTATACCGTTTCGTTTGATGAGTTGGAGCATAATCTTGGCTTGGCAGATTAGAATTGACGCAAAAGCCCAAAAGGATTTTGCTAAACTCGATAAACAGGTTATCAAACGAATACGCAAATACTTGGAAGAAGAAGTGCTTGGCAAACATGCCGACAACCCAAGAGCCATAGGCGAAGCACTGAAAGGCAAACGCTTGGGCGAGTTTTGGAAATATCGTATCGGCGATTACCGTGTGATTGCCAAAATTGAAGACACTGAATTGGTGATTTTGGTTGTTAAAGTGGGTAATCGCAAAGAAGTGTATAAGGTGAAATAATTCTTTCAGGCAGCCTGAAAAATTAAAAAAGCACCGCAAACGGTGCTTTTTTATCACAAAACGCAATTACAGTTTTTGTGCATTGCTTGCCAAGTAAGAAGCCACGCCTTCTGCGTTGGGTTTCATACCTGCTTCGCCTTTGTGCCAGCCT
>JAFWTP010000017.1 GCA_017518845.1 Neisseriaceae bacterium | reverse complement strand
GCAATCGTTTGTAAAAAAATGTCTATGGGGGTTTGGGGGGAATCTCCCCAAGTCAAGCCGTAGGCTTGAAATACACCTATCACATAAAGCGTCATTATCGGAAACTCCTAAAACCGCTCCGACACTGTAAAGACATTCTTGTCCCAATCGTCTTTTTTAACGCCGTAAAATATGCTTTTTTAACTGTGTCATTTGGCTTGCGGTGCATTTCAATACTGGCAATAATTTCAATAACTTCAATCTGTAAAGCGTTTGCAATAATGATTTGAAATTGTAACGGCAACCGTAGCCGTCCGCTTTTATACTGGCTGATTGTGGCTCTTGATACCTGCCAAATTTGGGCAAGTCGATAATCGGAACGAATAAATTCTTGTTGCTTGTAATATTCTATCCATTCTCTTTGATTTCTCAACATTTTTTAACCGCCCCTTGTGTGTGATGACGGTTATTTTAAACGGATAGTGCTTTTTTGATAAGGTTCGCAAATGCTAACTATTTTTTTGACGGTTTTTCAGGCAGCCTGAAAATTGAAAAATGCAATCAAAATAAAATTTGATGATGATTGGCATATCAATTTGCCAAGATTTGGCGAAAATTGCTCATGACTTATATTTTGTAATGACACGAGATTTTGTTAGGCTGCCTGAAACTTTAATCCGCAACAATTTTTTGCACCCATTCTTGAATGTTTTTTACTTTTTCTGCCAAGTTGTTGGATTGTAGGTTTATTTTCACCCTATTCTGTCCTGCCAATTTCACGCGTTTGTCGCTTTGTAATAGGGCGATGATTTTCACGGCATCAACGCTGTTATTATCTGCAAAATGTAAGGCAATTTCGTTGGTGGTGGCTTCGATTTGGGCGATGCCGTGTTGTTTGGCAAAAATTCGCAAACGGTGGTTGGCAATGAGAGTTTTTACTGGATTATCCAAGTTTTCAGGCTGCCTGAAATGTTGTTCGGGCAAGCCAAATCTATCGACTAATTCTTCGTAAATGTGGTCAATTTGTTCGTCTGTTTCGCAGGCTGCCAAGCGTTTGTACAGCACCAAGCGTTGGTGAATATCTGGGCAGTAAGTGTCGGGCAGTAAGGCGGGGGTGTAGAGTTTAATTTCTGCTGCCGCCCCAACGGGTGCGTCTAAATCGGGGATTTTGCCTTTTTTCAAATCGCGTACGGCTTGTTTGAGCATTTCGCCATATAAAGACAAGCCCACTTGCAATATGTCGCCCGATTGTCCTTCGCCCAAAATTTCGCCTGCTCCACGAATTTCTAAATCTTCCATGGCAAGTTTAAAACCTGCTCCTAATTCATCGGCGGCGGCAATCGCGTCCAAGCGTTTTTGTGCGTCTCGGGTAATGTAATCAGGGGTGAGCAAATAAGCATAGGCTTGGTGGTGCGAACGCCCTACTCTGCCACGCAACTGGTGTAATTGTGCGATACCAAATTTATCGGCACGGTTGATGATAATGGTGTTGGCATTCGGAATGTCTATGCCTGTTTCGATAATTGTGGAACACAGCAACACATTGAATTGCTGCTGCAAAAAGTTTCGCATGACGCGTTCTAAATCGGCGGCGGGCATTTGTCCGTGTGCCACTGCCAGTCGGGCTTCGGGAATCAGTGTTTGCAAGCGTTCGCGTGCGTTTTCAATGGTTGCCACTTCATTATGTAAGAAAAATACTTGCCCGCCGCGTTTGAGTTCGCGTAACACTGCTTCTTTGACGCTTGCGTCTGAATACGGTTTGACAAAGGTTTTCACTGCCAAGCGTTTTTCGGGTGCGGTGGTAATCAGCGAAAAATCGCGTAAGCCGTCTAATGCCATACTCAAAGTTCGTGGTATGGGCGTGGCGGTGAGCGTGAGTACATCAACTTCGGCACGCAGTTGTTTGAGTTTTTCTTTTTGCCGCACGCCAAAACGGTGTTCTTCGTCAATAATCACCAAACCTAAATTTTTGAATTGAATATCGGGCTGCACCAGTTTATGCGTACCGATAACAATATCCACGCCGCCATTTGCCAAACCTTTCAGGGTGCCTTGTGTTTCACGACTGGCATTAAAACGCGATAAAGACGCAATATTCACCGCAAAATCGGCAAACCGCGTTCTAAAAACCTGCGTATGCTGTTCCACTAACAGCGTTGTGGGGGCTAATACGGCGACTTGTTTGCCGCCTGACACTGCCACAAACGCCGCCCGCAACGCTACTTCGGTTTTACCAAAACCCACATCGCCGCAAATCAGTCTATCCATCGGTTTGTCGGCGATTAAATCTTTCAGAGTTGCTGCAATCGCTGCTGCTTGGTCTTCGGTTTCCGCATATTCAAAACCGTCCGCAAACGCATTGTATTCGCCTTCATCAAAAGCGAACGCATGTCCGTGTAAGGCTTGGCGTTGTGCATATAATTGCAACAATTCGGCGGCGGTGTCGTGGGCTTTTTGAGCGGCACGCCGTTTGGCTTTTTGCCACGCACTTGACCCCAAACGGTGCAAAGCCACATCATCAAACCCTGCCCCCGCATAGCGGCTGATTAAATGTAACTGCGACACAGGTACATATAACTTGGCATTGTCGGCGTATTCTAACAACATCATTTCTTCCACGCCGCCGCCCAAATCCAAATTGATTAAACCGCAATACCGCCCTATTCCGTGCGATTCATGCACCACAGGATCGCCGATTTTAATTTCAGCCAAATCCGCTAACGCCATATCGGGCGAGACAGCAAACGATTTTTTACGCCGTACACGACTGCTTGTGTGCGTGGGATACAAATCCATTTCGCCGATAATGGCAATCTTTTTTTCAGGCAGCCTAAAACCCTGTGGCACATCACCAACACAGCACGCAAACGGTATATCAGAATTGATAAACTCTTGATAAGACGAAACAATTTTCGCCTTAATATGATGGCGGGCAAAAAACGCCGACACCGTTTCTTGTCTGCCCAAAGACGGCGAACAATACAACAACCGCCCGTCAAAGGCTGCCTGAAAATCTTGCAAAGCCTGTAAGGGATTATTTTTTTGACGATTCACCGCAATATCAGGCAACCGATATTGTGCGTTGTTTTCATTAGAAAAACACAACACAGAATAATTGTTTAAGGCAGCCTGAAAACTGTTTTCATCTAAATACAAACACTCGGGCGGCAAAGGCGGAAAAGCATTATCGCCCTGTGCATTACGAAAACGCGAACGAATATCATCGACAGTTTGCTGTGCCGTTTGTGCCACATCACATAAAGCAATAATTTTTGTATTATCAAATAGATAATCAAATAAAGAGACACACGGCTCATCAAAAAACAAAGGCAGATAATATTCCGCACCGCCGCCAAAAAAACCGTCTGACACCTGACGATAAGGCACAGCATTTGTCGGATTGCCGTCAAACACTTCACGCCATTTTTGACGAAAAATCTGCACGGCTTTTTCATCAGTGGGAAACTCATTCGCAGGCAACAGACGAATTTCAGAAATGGGCGACACCGTGCGTTGCGTTTCGGGGTTGAAAATTTTAATGCTGTCGATTTCATCATCAAAAAAATCAAGCCGCAAAGGGGCATCTGCCCCCATAGGAAACAAATCCAACAAACTGCCCCGCACCGCAAACTCGCCTGCGGCAACCACATTGCCCACTGCCGCATAACCTGCGGCAATCAAACTGCTTTTTAACGCCGCCCTATCCACACTGTCGCCTGTTTGCAACAAAAACGAACGGCCTGCAATAAACGACAACGGCGGCAGTTTTTGCATGGCGGTGGCAATCGGCACAATCAGCACATCAATCAAGCGATTTTTCAACTGCCACAATAAAGATAATCGTTCCGAAATCAAATCCTTATGCGGCGAAAAGCGTTCATACGGCAAAGTTTCCCAGTCAGGAAAAAACGCCGTTGCCAAATGGGGTGCAAAAAAACGAAACTCACTTTCACGGCGGCGTGCGTCTTCCGCATTGGCAGTTAAAACCAACAGCGGAAAATTATTATTATTTTCCAATAAAAATAAAGGGATAGACGCGAAAGAAAGATAATTGATATAATTTTTCTGCCCTATCTTGGGAAAACACAAAACCGTCATTGCCGTGCCACACAGTAAATGAAATGGGCATATTCTAAACCCTTTCAGGCTGCCTGAAATGTATTTATTATGTTATTTTTTTCACAGGAATTAGATTGATGTTTGATTTAGAAGACATTTGTTTGCTGATTATTGAAGACGGCGATGAACCTGCAAACCACTGGCTGAATCACTGGGCGTATGGTTATCCTGTGCATTTGCGTGTTACGACACCGCAGGATAGGCAGCCTGAAAAGAATATTACCGCCATTGATAATACCGTTCAAAACATTGTCGGCAATTTTTTTGT
>JAFWTP010000245.1 GCA_017518845.1 Neisseriaceae bacterium | reverse complement strand
TTTGTAAATCTTCCGATTTTTGGGGAGCGGTTGTTTCTTCAACCATTCCGCCGCTTTCCACATATCTTGTTTGAGCAAATCGAGTTCTGACGGTGTCAGCATTCGCATAGGCATATATGTGGCTTGCTTCTGCGTTTGTGAGTTCTGTAAGTCCATAGCCTAATTCCTTTTGTAAAAAGTTTTCAATGTTTTCACCGTGTTTGAGCCTGATATTATCTAACAATTCAGCACTTGGTGCAAGTTGTAATGAGCGTTGTTGTGCCGTCATTACCATTACACCTGAAACACGACCGCCATTTTGAATAACAAAACTACGCAAAGCCGCAACCGTGCCGCCCATAGTCAGTGTATCGTCAATCAAAATATAGTCTTTGTTCTTCTCAACTGTTCCGCCAAAAGTGGCTTGAAACAATAATCGACTATCCGCATTCTTGTTCGTGCGTCCGATATGGTTGGTCTGAAATATACTTGTCGTATATGGCAAACCTGTTTGCTTGGAAACCATTTCAGCAACAGCAAGCGGTATTTTATTTTTACCTACTGTTTCTTCGGCTAAAACAGGCAAAAGAATAGTTGTATTTATTCTTGGCTGAAATTGTGCAATCATTTGTTCAATCGTTTCTTCTTTCAGCAAACGATTAACCAAATTTCTTGCACGCTCAATATCACCTGCTTTGGCGGCAGAATAATCAGGGTCGTTTTTTAGGTCGCCCAAATCCGCATTCGTAATGGCTGGCGGAAAATCCCCCCACGCACTGCGTTCAGGTTTTGGCATTTCATCATTCATCGTGATACTTTCTGCTGTTTTTTCAGCGGTAAGTGTATCATTTTCCGCCACATTCAGGCTGCCTGAAAGATTATCGTCTTTATTCATCACCGTGCCGTCCATAGCAATATCAAATCTTGGCAAATTGATATTGTGGTGTTCAGCAAAGCGTTGCCACTCTTGGTTTGTGCCGATATGGTTGATTAACTCTTCAAACGGAGTAGCCCTTTGGTGATGAATACGCTCTTTGCCTTTTAACAGTTCAATCAACTGTTCTTGAATGGCAAGGCTTTGTTCCTTGTCGTGTATGCGTCCGTTCATCGAGAATGTTGCAAGGCTTTCGTAATCGTGCCGCAAAAGAATGTTGATATGCGGTATTTTGTCGCTTTGTGCGGCAATATCGTGCAAGGCGGCTTTTTGGTGTTCGGGTGCGTAGATGATACCCAGTGCCGTTGGACTGTCGGTAATCACAATATTAGCGTGATTTAATGCCGCTTGCTCACGGCGTAATTGTTCTCCTGTTACAAAAACTTGGTCTTTTAATTCATCAGTTCTACCTTGATGAATTAACTCGGTGGCGTATTCGGTTACTAATTCGCACTCAATACCTGCGTCTCTCAACGCTGCTGCCAAGTGTTCAGCGGTATAGGATTTACCTGTTGCGGGGCTACCATACACATTGATAAGCAATTTGTTTTCAGGATTAACAACAGCGGTTAGGCTGCCTGAAAGCATTTTGGTAACGCTATCAATGCCACGCAAGGTTTGTAGGTCGTTAAAATCGCTTGGCAATTTATCAGGGTCGTTTGCCTGAAATCGTGCGATTTCTTCTGCCGTAA
>JAFWTP010000244.1 GCA_017518845.1 Neisseriaceae bacterium | reverse complement strand
AGTCAGTAGTATTCTTAAAAGCCATATTCAACAATTCTTTTTGTGCGTGTTGTCTTTCTTTTTCGTGTTGTTTATTTTTTCTTTTTTCTTCTTCGAGTTGCAGTTGTAATATTTCCAATTCAATGGCAAGTTTTCTATCGTTATTGTCTTTAATTACTTTAATTTCATTTTGTGCTTTTTGTTCGGCAATTCTAATTTCTTCGGCTGCCTGATTTTCTAATATTTCAATTTCCTTTTTATGTTTGGCTTTATCTTCTTTTCGCCGTTGAAGATTAAAATAGATATTGATTAAATACGCCACGACCATACCAATAAATGAGCCAACCGCAACCCAATCAACCGATTGTAGCCACGAATAAACAGCCGACCACAAGCCACAACCTACGCCTACGGTGTTGGTGCTGTTAATTGCTGTATCGTATTTACTCATTATAATTTTCTCGTTATCCCCATTAGTCCCTGATTTTTCCAATCAAACTAATGGGTTTTGGTTTTTTACGGTAACAATAATTCCCCTGATTGTGGGCGGTAAATCTGATTGTTATTCGCAATATCCAAGAACACATACTCACCACGATAACACCACGCTTGGAAATGGCGAAGTAAATTATCATTAGCGTCAAATATTTTGGCTTCCGACAACGCACCGTTACCGTATGTGCTGCCGTCTTTTTCATTCAACAAGCACAATGGAATAGCACTATTAACACTTGCCGTATTTGTATTATCCGTAGTGTATTCTATTGCCCCTTGACGCAAAGTAACTTGGCGTTTATCTTGACGATAATAAAACGGTTCGGTTGTCTGAATGCCTGAAACCGTATGCAATATCTCAACATTACCACTCCACATTGACTGAATTTTGTTGCTATTAACTAAAATCCGCAAAGTGGTACGATTAGTGTTACTTTCAAACGCCCCCAATAAAACGCTTGCACCAGTTATTGAGTAGCCTGTAACTTCAAAGCGATACGAATTATCCAAGGTTAAGCCAGTATCAATATACGAAGTTTTATCCGACAAACACAAGCCTTGTTCCACAAAATAATTACTGCTTTTAATCACCGTAATATTTTTGCTTAAAACACTGTTATCAGCAAACGCAAGCGACACAGTGATATGAGCGGTTTGTTCGCCGTAGTCGTTCATATCGCCATATTCAAATGGATTGATACTCAACACAGGGGCAGGAATATGTATATACTCATTACCTTGATAAAAATTACTCAAACACAACAGATTATTCAAATATTCGCTAATATCTTCATCTGCACGAATATTGATTGTATCAGGCAAATTTAAGCGATAAGCCGATGACAGCGAGCCTGTCGGTTTGTGTGCGTTTTCCAAAACAGCCACTCGTTCAGTCAAAGCATTATCAGCGTCCAAATTAGCGGATAAATCGCCTTGCAATGTATTGATTGTGGTTGTTTGCGACTGATTAACTTCTTCAATCGACAACAATCGCCGTTTAATTGCACTATCATTATATTCACCGCTTGAAGTTGTGCCGCCGATTGCCTCTTGGAAACAATCCGAATGACGCAACAATTTCACCGCAATGTGATACGGCAATTTATAAATTTCGCCTTTTTCAAACGCAATACCTGAACCGTAAGCGTTATCAATCCACACAGGCGATTTTCCAATATATTCAATCGTGATTGTTGTCATAATCAGCACCATAATAATATTTTTACCGTCATATTATTTCAGGCAGGGCTGAAACTAAAAACCTTAAACAAAGTAAAAAAAGCACGGTAAAAAATACCGTGCAAACTTTTATAAGGAAAATACAATCGTCATTGTTTATCCCAATTACTGCCGTGTTTTTTGGTTTTGAAAAACACAATCGCGTGAGCAACAAATCGCAACACACGCACAATAATGCTTGCCTTTTCATTACTGGTTAAATTTTGCGGTTTCATTTGACGCTCCTATATTCATTACCTGCGATAACATATCAATCGCCTGTCGCATTGTTTTTAACAATTCAGCCACAGCCGCCTGTTGCATTACTCGTTGCTGTTGCAAGTGTTGCACCTGATTAACTGCCATTTGCTGTTGTGTTTGTGTTGGTGTAGTTTTCGTTTCCACTTTCCTGCCATCAGGCGTTTCACCTAAAAACCTGCCGCCTATTTGTTGTTTGCCGAACCAGTCGCAATAATCCAACCATACACGGGCAGGGTCTTTACCTTGAATAAAGAAATACGCATTTTGTTCCACTTGTAGCGACAAGGGCGGTGCGTTTTCTTTTGCCAAACAATCAGCCACAAACAACTGAAATCGTGGGCTTTTGTGAATATCGTACGGCAAAACATTACTGTTTTCAGCCATAAGCACACATTCACCTTTCACGCTCACCGATTGCGTAGGCGGTTTTTCGGCTGCCTGAATATTTATTTGTGGCGGAATAAACGATACAGAAATGTTTTCGTTCATATTTATTTTCCATTACCGATTATGGTCTGAATATTTTATTCACACCATTATCCCAAACGATAATAATGTCCCCGCCGTTAGGTGTTAATGGCAAACCTGTTGCCGTATCAATATACGCAACCAAAGGCGAAGTTTCAGGAGTTCCTGTGTCTTTGAAAATCAAAATTTTAGACACCGTTCTACCGTCATTCTGCACAGACGGAAAGGTACAATCTCGTGCGTCTGCCGCTCCGTCAGCGGTTACCGTACATTCTTCAAGCGTAACAGGGTTCGCAATGCGTGCCGAAGTGGGAATATCACTTAAAAACTCGTGCGTGTTTTGCATTGTATAAGTGCTATCCACCAGCATAACCTTTAATGTATCTTGCTCCCAATTAAAGTTAGCCAACAGCATAGCCTTACGAATATTGACATAAAGCGTATTTGCCATAATAAAAACCTTTTCATCGAAGATAACGATACGCATATTTTCAGGTTATATAAAATAGAAATAAAACCCTAAACAAGGTTTGTTTTTATTTGAATAATATTGAACAATTAACAACATTATGGCAACACAGCAACCCATTACTAATGTCGGCAATATCCACGATGAAGAGTGGTATCAGCACACAATCAACAACACCGCACAAGGCGTATTCCCGCAAGGAATATCAAGCGGTGCTATTAGTAATGCCTTAATCACACCGTATTTTACGAATGCCGATTTAATTTTCAGGCTGCCTGAACACAATCACCACAACAAAAACCGTTTGGATTTTGGCTCATCTTATTTTCTCATCAATACCGTTGGCAATATCCATTCAAACGCTTTTGGCACGCCGTCAATCGGTAATACAGCCAAAGCCGTTGGTGTGTTCAGTATAGATAACAGTTTCATCGGCAATCACTATATCGCAGGTTTCACACTCAATGCCGATTTACATTTCAGGCTGCCTGAAAAACAAGACATAAACAAAACTCGTTTAGACTTTCCACAAAAGACAGCGTTAATCATCACAAACGCAGGCAATATCAGCGGTAATTTGGGTAATACCTATGTGTGGCAACAAAACACATTGCGTGTTACAGGTATGGGTGAAAATATCGGTAATGCCACGCTGACATATAGCAATACAAACGGATACAACGCCGATTTAATTTTCAAGCAGCCTGAAAATACAGATAACAACAAAAACCGCTTGAATTTTGGCGAAACAAACGCTTTAATCATTAGCGGCGTGGGTAATATTGACGCAAATCAAATACCGCAACACACAATCAATAATGCCGCTTTTGGCGTTACTGTGTCTTGTATTGAGAGTTTAGAACAAGGCAAAACAATCATTTACACGCAAAACAACAGTCAAGCGTATGAAGATAATCCGCAAGCGGCACGAGTTGATTTAAAATTTAACCGCAATTTAAGATATTTACAACAAAACATTGCACTGGCTTTTATCCCTGACAGAAGAATTGAATTTTCAGGCATTTTTGCGAATGAATGGGGGAATACTAACATTACCAACAAAAGCCAGTATATCAATGCCCAATCGCTTGGCAGTAATGGTTTGCCATTACCTGAAATCAAAACACAATCCGCCGTGCAATTTATCAATACAGACGGCGTGGATACAACACAACTTGGGCATAATCAAATTGTTAATGAACTGACGCAAAACATTATCTGCGGCGGTTTTGACGCATATCAAAAAGCAATCAATGACGCAATCGACAATAACGACTATTTCGGACACCAAATAAAAGGCGTAAATCAGTATATCAAGGCAGGCGATAACGACTTTGCAAGCGTTAATAATCAAGCGTGGATAAGCAACCTTATCCGCCATATTCAATTACACGACAAAGGCATTGAAAGCAATTTATATGGGCGTGCGTGGATAAGCCACAAAACACGCACGATTGACCTAAATTACAACACAGACGGCATAGAACCTTGCCCGTTAATGGCTAATGCTCACACAATCGGCACGCACCAAACAATCACGGTTATCGGTAAAGAACACACCGAATGGCTGACACGCATTATTCCTGAACGCCTTTTGATTTATCAAAAAGGTTGGGATAGCAATAGTCAAACAGAAGAGTTGCAACAGCACAGCGTAGAAAACAGAAACCGCTATATCACACCTGATAGCATTTCAGGCAGTATTGGCACACCTGATAAAGTCTATAATTTATCACAACACATTATCATCAAAGAAGAGAACGGACAAGGCGGTATCGCACCGCTTACCGACACCGACCCAACTTATCACGACAAACGCCACAGTATAGCCAATATCAACCGCAATATAGGCGTATATAGCATAGACAGCGGAAAGGTAGGGAATAATCACAGCCTACGCAATACAGGCAAAGACACGCACCCAATAGGGTTTAATGCCACGCTTTTTGGGGGCGAAACCTTTATCAGTTACAAAGTTCGGCAAATTATTGTTGAACCGATTGCACCGAAATATCAAATTTCCTATTACAACGCAATTTCTAACACAGCGACTGCTATTCGTGTTACTGGTTTTGATGATAGTTTTGTCGGGCAACCTGAAAATGTAGCGAACACACGCCGCCATTTGCGTTGGATAAAAATCGGTGAAACGCCCGAATTTGGCACACCGTATATAGATTATGGCGTAAGAAAACTCAAACCAATGCCGATTGCACCAGATTATTTTCTGCGTCCTGAAATTCATAACTACCGATTGTATATCAACACTGACGGCATAGAGAGTGAATGGGGGCAAGCCGAAGTAAAAGAAACACGCAATATCATCACCGTATCATCGGTGCAACACGGTAAAGATAATTTAGGTTGGCAAAGAATACACAATTTCAATCCTGAAATTCATCGTGTAGGCGGATTTAACGCTCATCAATTCGGACAAACCACAATCGACAATTACAAAAAATACATTGAAATTGACGGCGGTATATCACAATCCTTTGTATCTCGTCCGTGGATAGGCGACAGCACACGCCGCATTTATCCGACAGGTGTCGATTATCTACAAAGTGGCACAAATCACAAAGTAATCCAAAACGCACCACCGCCATACAGCAAGCAAATCATACACCTTGAAGAGTTGCCTTTAATCCAACAAGGGCAGGGGATATTTTTCCGTAGCGAAAACGAACAAATCGGCGTACCGAATGTCAAACAGAACATTATTTACCACAAGCAAGATACAAACGAAACACATTTTGGGCAGCCTGAATTATTTAACAACGCCATACGCATATTAAGCGGTATTTACACACCGTTTGATATAGGTGTGCCATTTATCAAGCACAATCAAACCATTAACTTACAAAATAACGGTATTGATTTTCCACACGCCCAAGTACCCAAAATCAGACTATCGCCCAACCATATTTACGCACCCAGTGCCGATATGGCAAGCAGTCATTACAAAGCCAATCACCCAACAAACAGCATACCGAATATCATCGGCTATCCGTCTGATAGAGAAGTGGCAGGTTATAAATTTGGGCGTGTAGAAATTCAAAACCAACACCGCACGATTTACCACAGAGAACCGTTAAACAGTTATGGCAATAATATGGCGAGAATGGGCGAGCCTAAAATATACAACGCCAAACACATTATTTATTCAACAGGCATAAATGCCAATCGTTGGGGCTTGCCGTATCTACCTTTTGGTACGCAAGAAATCATAATGCCCAAAAGAGATACCAAAGAAACAGCACAATACGGCGTGCCTAATATCGGCGTGCCGCCTGAAAGCGTGCAGTATCTCAAACCAAGTGCATTTAATAGCGTATCCTTTGGTGCTGATACAGAAATACAAAAATTCAATCGAGAAGTTTATCAGAAAGGCTTTGATAGCCTAAAAATGGGAGCGTCTGACCCAAAAGACCCAAAATATTTACCCCAATCACTGTGGATAGGTTTTCCCATTCCAACACCGATAGACGGTATCGAATTTACCGTTTTTGGTAAAGCGTGGGTGAGCAACTGGATACAAGAGATTAAAACGATAGGTGATGACACACTACAAATGCGATACGACCGCACCAAATTTGACGACAGAATGCGAGTAAAACGCACAGAAAACACACCGCCTGCCACACCTAAACCGAACGCACAAACCGTAAATACCGCAAGCATTCACGGTAACAGCGGCATTTGTAGTATTCACAACAAAACCCAAATCATCAAACCATACGGCAACAGTGAAACATACCGAAAAGGAGCATTTTAAAATGCAAACACAGCAAAACAACTTAACGCCATTATTAGGCATAAAACAAACCAATCCTGATTACCAAGTTGAAAACGGCACATACTGCCACGACTGCGAGAATATCCACATTAGCCAAACAGGTAAAATCAACCTAAAACCTGCGTGGCAAAAAATAGCGGACGGTGATTTTCAATATCCCTATTTTAGCGAGCGTCATCGCTTGTTAATAGCGGTAAAAGATAGAAAATTAGTTTCAAATAGTTTCAAAGACAGCAAAATTGAAACCATTTTTGAAACTATTTCCTTGAAACCGCTTGACTATCAAGGGATACAGCAAATAACCGATTTTCAAAAATTGAAACTATTTTCTCAAATTTCTGAACAAGATATAAGCGAAAAACCCTATTATTGCGACATACCGCAAGGAGTTTTAATTGCATTAGAAAATGGCATATATCTATATGAGTGTTGCTATCACGGTAGCGACATAAAACCATTCACCAAGCACGCACCGTATGAGCCGTTTGCGTTCAGTGATAACACAGGCTCACTGAATGCAGGGCAGTATAGCGTTGCTTTGTCTTATATATTTGGCGGGGGTAAGGAAACGGCTTTATCACCCATATTTCCACTTACCGTGAGTGAGAACGGCAGAATAACCATAGAAGTGCCGCCTGATTACCAAAACAACGCCGAATATATCCGTCTGTATATGACAGAACCCAACGGCGGCGAATTACGAAAAGTTACCGATTATCCGCCAGTGCAACGGCGAATAGAAATCAGTGTTAATCCCACGCTTGGCAGAATAGCCGAATTTCGCCACAAAAGCCCGATGATAAGCGGTAAATATCTCACAGTGGCACACGGTAGAGTGTATGTAGTCCGTGATAATCGTTTGATATGGTCGGAGACAATGGCGTATCACTTAACCGATGAGCGGCATAACTGGCTATCCTTACCCGAAGAGATTACATTTGTCGTAGCGGTGAATGGCGGATTATGGATAGGGCAGAGAACAGGCGTATTATTTTTATCAGGCGTTAATCCAGCCGAGTGGCAGATTAGGAAGACTGCTGCATTAGCCCCCATTTCGGATAGTGCCACACTTGCCGACAGCGGCACATTACCGAGCGAACTCACACAAGGCGGAGCGTGTGCGGTGTGGTTATCGTCTAATGGTTACAATATAGGCACGGCAGGGGGAGAACTCATCACCCCACAGTCAGCGGTGTTAAACAGTATTACAGGCGATACAGGCAACACCGTAGCGTGTGGCAAGCGATTATATACCGCTGTTCAGGCAGCCTTATGTTAAAGAAAACGCATTTTTTTAACATAAAACGGTTTTCAAGTTAAAGAAAACCGTTTTTCTTTACATAAGGCTGCCTGAAAACAAATAGGATTAAATTAAGCGAAACCGCCTACGCCAAACAACACATATATCAATAGAATAAATGCCAAAAAATAAAGCAATCCCAAAAACCAATAAAAGGCTTTTCGAGTGTTTTGTGCTTTATCAAATGTGCTAATCATTCTTGACAATCCTTTTATTTTTACATTAAAATTCTTATCACCAATCAATTTTCACCCTTTCTATTAAAGGTTTTGAATGTCCCGATAATTGCCGTTATCGGGCTTTCGTTTTTTTTCACACCGCTATATTATTTCAGGCTGCCTAAAAACTTAAACCTTAATCAGAGTTTGCTTATTCATCAAGCAGATAACTATTTTCTTGATATGCGTCCTGATGACTATCCGACAGATATACGCCGTGTTTAGCATTTGCAATTCTGCGTTGTCTGTTTTTCAAAGACGCTTGCAAGTTTTTCGGTTCAATCCTGCGTGTGGGATTTTTTCTATTCCACTCGTTAATTTCTTGCAACACCTTTTGCATAGCCTTTTTATCGCCGTCCATTCGTGCTTTGGCGTATGCACTCATTAAGGCGGTTCTTGCCTTATTCTTGCGATTTTCCGTATTCAAAATAGCCGATTTTGCTTCCATAGCACGGCGGAGACTTGTAGGATTAAAGCCGATTGCCGTTGTGGCAATTTCAGCGGCGTTAAAGTCATCTTTAACGATTACGCCAGTTCTATCAACTTGCCCTTGTGTTGCCAATCGATAAGACTTAATGCCATTACGAACCGCCGTAGGTAGCATACTTTCTGCACCTTTCAAAACTTCACCGTTATGCACTTGGTTTAAGCCTTTGGCAAAATTAACACCCATACCCACAACTGCACCGCTCATACCCACTGTAAAACTCTCCGCCCAGTCTTGACCTTCTAAATTTTCCTGCACATCAGGGAAAATCATATCGTGTAAGCCCAAGCGTCCGTGTAAATCCACGCCTAAATAGCGAGTTAAACCGTAAGACATTGCATTACCGCCTTTTTTGCCCAACACAGCGGCAAAGGCTTTTTTCATTTCTTCTTCTGCGTCCCAATCATCATCAGCACCGCCAGCGTGAGTAAGCATAGTCATCACACTCAAAACCGTGCCAACCAAAGGCAAGCCTAATATACCTGCCACCGTGAAATGTGCCACACCCATTGTTAATAACGCTCGCCGTGCTTGCTTGCGGTCTTCTGCTGTAAAGCCGTTGGCATTCGTATATTGAGACATTAAGCCGACATACATATTACGATACACCGTATAAAGCATATTAAAACCAAACTGCTTGAACAAGAAGATTACTCGTTGCCAGTTGCCTTGTAATATTCTTGCACGGTTAGAAGTTGCATAATCAAAATGCGATTTATAGGTCAATTCTTTTGCGTCTTGAAATGCTTGTTCGCTATTCATACCGTTTTGTTTTGCCAAGCGATAGCACGCAATAAAGGTAGCCTGACGGTTAAACACTTCCGCTTCGTGGAACATTTTTGCCACACCACGCATAAAGCGTTGATATTTGAAATAAACAGCGTCTTCGTGTCCGTCCGCAATACCAGCCAAATCGTATGCTTGCGAAGTATCAATCGTGCCGTCTTTGACTGCTCTATCAAACGCCGCTTTTTCGTCTGCATTTAGCGAGCCTGAAATATCGGTTGTCCAATCGTTCCAGTTACTAATTTTCCAAAAATTACGCAATTTGAAATTACGCCCTTTCAAAGTTTGCCCACTGGCTTGGGCTAATGCTTTTGCCGTAGCAAGATTGCCATATTTCGCCCCAATCACAGGCAAGCCCACAAGCCAAGTTTGCGTTAAATTGACTAATGCAGACGCAGGCGACAAGCCCAAATACCACACAAAGCCTAATCCTGTCAGTTTGGTTGCCAATGGGTGAGAATTAGGACGCATTAAATTCTCGTGGCGTTTTTCCATTTCATTTTGCACTCGTTGAGCAACAATATGATTAAACTCTTCATTCGCGGCGTTATTGTCGATAAATTCCTGCATACCGTCTAACGCCGTTTGCAACTGGTCAGAATAAGTTAAGCGTGCCAAGTAGTTTGTGCCGTGTATCATATTAGCGGCATAAGCACGCCGAGCCTTTTCACTGTAACCTGCCGTGCCTTTACGGTGAATACCGTGTTTTGCCCAAGATAAATCAGGCATAGAAGCAAGCCACATTTGCTCCACAATATCTGCCACTTCATCAAACTGATCGCCGTCTAATAAATCAGGGCGATTAGCAAACTCACCGATTAAGTTCTGCACAAATGCACGCCCTGCACCGTCTCTTGACTGAACATAGTCTTTGGACAACTGCACAGGCAACACCGAATAGCCTTTATCTTTGGGAAAATCACGCAAATATTCACGGCGTATTTCTTCCGCTTGGTTTGCACTTTCCGCACGGCTCACGGATATTGTTTTACCCATTTTATCTTTGGCAACCACAACATAATCACCAAAGCGTTGCAATGGGAAATAAACGCCTTTTAAGCCGTCTTCAAAATGGTTATTCATCTTCTCAACAATCGCTTTGCGTTGTGTATTATCCATACCGTCCGTTAAGCGGAGTATGCGTTCCTGCATAGCCTGACGCACTCGCTGATAGTGTTCTTTGTAGTTATCTCTAACCTGCCGATAAATGCGTTTAGCGTCAGGCGACAACTTCGCAAAATCACGGTGTAAGGCTTTAATTTCATCAAGATTTTTAATCACCTTATTATCTTTATTTTTGGTGTAATCAATCTTGCCACTTCGTGTATCAGGGTCATATTGAGCCAGCGTTGCCTTGTGCATTAAGGCAACTAATCTATCGTTTTCTTCCGTAGGCAATTTACCCCAATCACGCACTAAATCACCGTGTTTTTGACTTAACGCATTTTTCATAGCGTCCATATCGGACACAAGGTCAGAATATTTTTTCAGTCTGCCTTTGAACACCCTATCGAAAATATCCACAATATGCCGTCTGCCTAAAAATTGCAGTTGCACATTAAGGCTATCTTTCCACTTATTACCCAAAGCCACACGCCAACCGCTTGGAAACAGTTTAGATTTTTTGACTTTCATCAAAGGCGTTCTAACTTTTCCGTAGGTATCTTTCGCCATATCGCCCAACTGCTTGCCAAAGGTTAAACGAGCCTTTTCAGCAGTTTTAGCGATTGAATAAAGTATTTGCGGATTGGTCTCATCTTGCCCATAAGCATTTTCAGCCCTAATCATCGTATGGATTAAGTCGTAAGTATCCTTGCCCACAACTTCCTTGACTGCTTTCAGGCTGCCTGATAATTGTTTGACAGTAGGCATAGAATTTGCTACATTGTCGGTAACAGATTTATCTGTCGAGTGCTGGGGAGACAGGTCTGGCATCCCTCCCTGATATTGAACGGCGTTATTAGGTGATACCCTTTCCCTTCTTGAACCAGCACTGCCGTTTGCATTCAATCTAAACACTTCACCGTTCGTTGTTAGAACTCTGTGCATTTTGTAGTGATTTTTATTTGTTTGTTTCACCACAACCGCCATAGACGCACGCACGCCGT
>JAFWTP010000243.1 GCA_017518845.1 Neisseriaceae bacterium | reverse complement strand
TTGTTTTTCAGGACAGAATGATTTCAGGCTGCCTGAAATTAAATTAAAAACTCTGTGTTTTGCTTTCAAGTCGCCTGAAACTTTGCATTAAAACGCGTGGGCAACAAAGTTGCCCACCCTACGCTCGTTCAATTCAATATCCACATTTTTATAGAATGCCACACATAGAATAATGTTATAATTTCACTTTTTGTTGCATTGCTGTGTTTGGGATAAACACAAAGTCTTCTCTTACGAGCGTAACTTAATGAATAAAAAAGAAATTTTTCTTTATTTAGACGGTTTGTCAAGTGGCACGGAAAATCTGTTTTCGCGGCATTTGGAAGCCATTAACCGCTTATCTCGTTATGAAGAAAGCGGTGTTCAGTCGTGGCAAAAAACCGAAAACGCCGATTCTGCGGATATGTTTTTCTTGGGCGAAGAACACCGTTTTGACAATCCTTTAAAACTCGCTCGTCCGATTTTGTTTGACGGCGTTGTGCCAACTGCCTTAAAACCTGTGGCTGTGCGGGTGAAATTTCCGATGACTTCCAACGCCTTGCGTGAGTTAATGCAAGACGCGTTGGAAAATTTCAAACCTGTGGCAGTGCCAGAAGAAGACCCACGCAAAATCACCATTCACTTACCCGAACGCAAGGTGAAAGCGGCGGCAGACGATACGCCACCCAAAGAATTGCCCAAAGTAGAAATTGCCGACAAAGCCACAACAGACGATAAAAAAGCGGAAAAAATCAGCATTGCTGTGCCTGAACGCAAAGCGTCTGTTGCAGAAAAAATTGCGGAAAAGACGGAAGAAAAACCCGTAGAAAAAATTGTCGAAGAAACAGCGGCAGAAAAAGCGACTGAAAAACCACAAGAACAAACCGCAATCGCAAGCGACAATTTGCCGTTTTTTGAAGGCTACCTGAAAACTTATCAACCCAAAGACCAAACCCATACGCTCACCTTTAAAGATGGAAAAACCATTTATATCAACCGCTTGCAAGGTAAAGTGTTTGCCGATTGCGAAAATATCCGCGATTTGGTGAAAATTTTATCCACCGAGAAACCCACAATCGGCGATTTTAACGACAATCATGCCGACTTGCGTGCTTTCCCCTTTGACGCTGTGCTGTGGTCTTACGGCTTACACGCTCCGTTGTTTGATGAAATCGTCAAAAAATTCGACATTGCAGGGCAGAAAGCACGCTTAAAACGCTGGCCGTTGTTTGGTAAATGGGAAACCGAAAGTAAGTTATTGTTTTTAACCACATTATTCACGCAAAAAGCCGCATCTTTGCGTGAAGCCGAAGTCAAATCAGGACAAAACAAAGACTTTGTCTTACACTTTTTGGCAGCGGCAGAACTCGCAGGCTTACCGTTTGAATTAGAACAATCCAACGAAAGCGAAGACACGCCGATCACCGAGAAAAAGAAAGTCGGTTGGATTAACAGTCTGCGTAAAAAATTGAATATGAACAACATATTATCGGGAAACTAAAATGGCTCAAAAAGAACGCAATTCTTCACTACACAAAATCCTGTTTATCGGTCCCACTGGTGCAGGCAAAACCACTGCGATTACCGCCATCAGCGACACACCGCCGATTACCACCGAAGCAGCCAACACGGGGGCGGATAAACAAACCACCAAATCCACCACCACTGTGGCCATGGACTACGGCAGCATTGAGTTGGAACACGATGTGGTGCATTTATACGGCATTCCTGGTCAAAAACGCTTTCGCTTTATGTGGCCGATTTTGGCACGTGGTGCGTTCGGTTGCGTGGTGTTGATTGACGAGTCCCGCGATGACCCACTGCAAGACTTGGACGACTATATCAAAGCGTTTGACGACTTAATCCGCCGACAATCGTTTGTAGTCGGCGTGGTAAAAACGCCCAAAGACGGTATGGCGATTGAAAAATATTCCGCCTTTTTCGCGAATCTCGGTATGTTCCCACCGATTTTTGAAGCCGATGTGCGTGAAAAAGCCGATGTTTTAATGATGTTAGAAATTTTACTCATCAATCAGGAAATCAATTAAAAGGATTGCAATGATAGAAAATCAACAACACGCATTGCGTTACGATAATATCAGCCGTTCCGCGGCAATGTTGCAGCAACACATTGACGAATTAGCAGAAAATCTGCAAGGGTTGAGTTATTGCATTATTGCCACCGATGACGGCTTTCCCATAGCCAACACCCCGATGAGCCCGCAAGACGCGGAAGGCAAAGCGGCTCTGACCGCATCACTCGAAGGCTTGGGCGAAACCGTTGCCTACGAATCCGACTGCAACGATGTACAAGCCGTGCAAATTGAATGTGCAGACGGCTTTATTTTCAGCCGTGCCATTTATTTAGACGCAGAACACCGCGTTGCCTTATTATTAGCCACCACAGGCAAAACCAAACCAGCCACCATTTTATGGTATGTGCGTGATATGGTGAATAAAATTCAGGCAGCCTTTGCGGAAGCGGCATAAGAATGTGGATAACAAAAAGACAGCGTTGGGAGCTGTCTTTTTTTATGGGATAAGTAGTTTTCAGGCAGCCTGAAAACAATGTTTATTTTGACGAAGTCAAATCTGGCATATAGGACAAATGAGGTGCTAAAAATCTCTGAATTCCTTATCTATATTGTCTTTTCAAGGTTCAAAGCTTTTGAGTGTCAAAAACTGTTTTTGTTTATTTGTTGCGATTTTTGCTTGCTGACTAAATCAGATGAGTTTTTTAGTAGAGTCAAGAATGCCGAAAGGAACGGCGAAGCCACTCTGTTCTTGACTTTACTAAAAAATTCATCACAATGTTTGTCAGCAAAAATCGGAATAAATAAATCATATCCCATTCACAATATTTTTTTGTAAGTTATCAAAATAGCACCTATTTTATCCTATATGCCCAAAATCTTTATTTACGAAGTAAATAAAGATTTTGCGTAAGCAAATAAATCGAAGTTTAAGCGAGTCGTCAGTAAAGTCAAAACAAGATTTATTTGCACGAAGTGCAACTTATTGATTTACAAAGTAAATTAATGGGTTACGCAGTAATCAAACCGCAGTTTCTACGAACCGTAAGGCGAAGTTAAAACAAGGTTTAGTTGATACAAAGTATCAACCTTTAACAAACACAGTTTGTTAAAGTAGATTGAGAAACAATATTACCTGCGTTTCAACGAAGTTAAATTGTTTCACAAAAAAACAAACAACAAAAACCTTGCTCTATTTTAAGAGCAAAGGTTTTTGTTGCAAGTATTTATAGTAACTGTAAAAATTACAAAATTTCAACAATATTGCGGGCGGCGCGTTTGGCGTCCAAGAAGATTAAGCCCAACTTCGCACCTTCACGAGCAATCACGGTTAATACGGCATCTGAACCTGCATGGGTCATCAAAATATAGCCGTTGGAACCTTTTACCATCACTTGTTCCAAATCGCCACGGTTGAGTTCTCTCGCGGTGCGTTCGCCCAAAGCCAACATGGCGGCTGCCATGGCACCTACGCGGTCTTCATCAACATCTTGTGGCAGTAAAGCCGCCATGGTTAAACCGTCAGCGGAAATAATGGCTGATGCCTCAATGTCCGCAGAAGAGCCATTCAAATCACTCAAAATGGATTTCAACATTTGCTCACGCATAATTCAATCTCCAAGAAAAAATCAAAGTCCTAAATTAAAGTCCAAAAACGAATCATTTTAACCGTAACGGCGATACAACACTTGCACCAGTTCGACAAAGTTGTCGTTTTGCAACTGGGGCGTGCCGCCAATCACCAAAATCAGTTTGTTTTCACCTAAATACATTGGGAAAAACGCCAACTCACTGCGTCCTGCGGGATCGCACACTGCCCATGAGTTTTGGTTGATATTCAGGTTGTTTTTAATCAGCAAGGCATGCTGTTCTGACAACCGTGCTACTTCGCCTGCCAAGGCGGCAATTTCTTCTGCCGACTCGTGGTGAAAACCTGCACAGGCGTAATACAAGCCGTTGTCATCGGCAATCAGTGCTTTGTTGGTGTCGGACAGTTGTGCCAAAAGTTCAGGCAGCCTGTTTTCCAAGTTGTCTTGGGCAATCACGGTAGGCGTTTCTTCGCCATACAGAAACTCCAAGCGTTGCAAGCGATACAACAGGCTAATCGCTGATTCGGCATTGTCTGAACCTGACCATTTGAGCAAAGATTCTTCGCTCACAGGTTCGGGGTCAGTGGTTTTTAAAATGCCGTGCAGCAATGTACGACTGGGATTTTGTTGTGTCCCTGAAATTGCATAGTACGCACCCGCGGCGGTAACTTTGGGGTACAACTGCGTTTGTAATGAAAGATTGGTTTCCATAGTTTTTTACACCTCTAATCCTGGGTCAATGGAAAACAACAGTGCCACAACCAAGTGTTTGACATCGTTTGGTTCGCGACCATCAACTTCAAATACGGGAATATTGAGTTTTTTGTCTGCCAAATAATGTTGATACACCGCAATCGTGGGCGATTGTTGTATGTCCATTTTTGTAACACCAATCACTACTGGTGCGTAAGCCAACAAATCTTTAAATGCGTCCAAGAAAAATTCCAAGTCTTTCAGTGGCGTGGGACGGGTGTTGTCTAACATTAACACCAAGCCCAAAGCCCCTGTACTTAAAATTTCCCACATAAAATCAAAGCGTTCTTGACCTGGTGTGCCGTATAAATGGACTTTGGTTTCTTCGTCCAAGTGAATCACACCGTAGTCCATAGCCACAGTGGTGTGGTCTTTACGAGCCAGCGTCATATCGGACGCATGTGCGTCTGTTTTAATCGGCGGCTCATCACTAATGGCGGAAATGGCAGTTGTCTTCCCTACGCCAACAGGTCCTGTGAAAATAATTTTACTTTCTACCATAACTGAACTTCCTTAATGAATAATCATTCTTTCACTGCCAAACGACTCATCAGGCGTTGCAACATACCTGTGTTTTGCGCACGGTATTTTTGTCGCACCACAATGCCGTCTTCTTGCAAGCCGTTGCCTTGTACTTTTTCCGACAAGGGCGATTTGCCATCGAATTTTTGTGTCATTGCTTGAATGCTTTCGGCATCAGCCGCTAACAAGCCAACCATATAAGTGGCAGCGATAAAATCCAACAGGTCTTTGAGTTCAACCCGCAAGATTTTATACAGAATATGTAAATTTGCCGTGGTTTGTGTCATAAAGGCAGACAAACGCATTGCGTCTGAAATATGAGCCAAACGGGTTAAGTTCGGCCAGCCTTTGAGACGAACCATGGTGTCGGGCAGAATTTCGGAGACTAATCTGCCGCGACAAGTCCAAACCGAGAATTGCCATAAGCAAGATTCAAAACTCACTTTGGCATTTTTCCGCCAAGTGGGATTATCGGCAATATACTTGATACTGATTTCGGCATTATCGTTTTCGCACAGTTTTTTCAGGTCATCGGGCGATACTGCCAACAGAATTTTTTGAATAACGGGGAATGCAACCAACAAGGGTTTGTTTTCAAACACCAAAGCCGCGTCTTTTTGCTGACTGCAAATCACGCGTAACGCACCCAACAGACCGTGTTCGGCATTGAATTTGCGAATATTCGCCGTGGGCAGTTGTTCTTTGCGTTGAAACTTACGCACCACGAACTGGTCTTGGTGTTCCACGCCTTGTTCTTTTTCTTTGAGTTTGCGTTCCAAATTCAAACGGTGCCGTTCTGCTTCCGCTTTTTCGCGTTCAATGCGTTTTTGGTCAGGGTTATACAAGCCCTCACCACGCATGGTGGCTTTAATCAACGGGAACAAAGCCTCGATTTTCACGGGTTTGGGCAAATAATGCACAGGAAATTCGGGTTCATTTACCGAAGTGTAAATCGCAGGCATATCGGGATATTGTGCTTTGAAATCGTGCCAAGTTTGCACGCCCCCTGCACTATCCACATCGACAATCGCTAATTGTGCGTTGTCTCCCTGCTCTACAATGGTATATTTCACTGCGGCGTGCATTTTGAACGCCATACGAAATACGGCTGTTTTTTTGTCGTCCATGCCGACCAACAAAACATTTTTGGCAACTAATTGGGATTGCATTATTTCACCCGCCCTTCATTCATTCGTTGCGTTAAGTTACTCAAAGCCACAATCACATCTTCTGGTAAATCCACATTATCCGAACGCACTTTGATGGAGAACTCTTCAAAGCGTTTCCAATTTTCGGAGCGTTCGTATAAATCCAACAGCATCGCATACAGTTGTGCTTCTTGACGGTGGGCAAATACGCCGTCTTCCAAAGTTTTAATGGCACCGTCAATTTCGCCATATTCTAATAGCGAATCGGCTTCCTGAATAATGCCTTCAATTTCGTTGGTGGCTTGACGCATTTCTTGTTTGCGGTCTTCCACAACCAAAGCCTGCATACGCGATTTTACGGTGCTGGCACTTTCGCCCACATAACCGTATTTAATGCCCAATTCTTTGATTGCCACTTCATTCGGTGCGGCTTCTAATTCTTCAAACAAGGGGTGTTGTCCCAAAGATGCACCCCAGCCCAACATTTTTTCTTTCACCAAACGACCGTAACGACCCAACACGGAGTATAAACTCCACAAGTGTTCGGCGTAGTTGTTGATATTTTGGTTTTTGTGGTCAGAATTAAGAGCGTCAATCGCAATCGATGCGGGGCGTTTTGCGTCAGAAAGTGCTTTGTTATACAGATTCACTGATGAAACATAGTCAATTTCTTTACCCAACAGCCGTGCCGCTTTTTCGCGTGATGAGAATGCGATAACGGTTTCGCGTTCGTCAGGGGTAATATCGGTAACGCCTTTGAAACCTTTAACCAACTGTTTGCCTGCTTCCAATTTGGCAAAGTAAGATGCACGGTCGGTGCTGCGTTTGGTTTTTTGTGTTTCGGCAAATTCGTCCAAATCGTCTTTTTTCTGACCTTCATCAGTGCGTGCCGCAGGTTCAACAATGCGGTCTTCTTTAACGATAGAACGGGCAATGAGATTCACATCCCAGCCTAATTTTTCTTCGGCAAATACCCGCAAGTCCAAGTTATTTGGCTCTAATTCAAAAGCCATTTTGGTTACTTCTTCTAATTCGCTGCGTTCAAATGTGTCTTCGTAATCACGCAAGGCTTGGACGAATGTATCGACATCGCCAATTTCCAAGTACATACCGCACAACTCGAACACCAGTTCTTTGGGTTTTTCTTCTAATAGGGAAAGATAGCCGTTTAACGATTTGGCTGCTTTGTCGTAGTAACCAAATTGTTTATAGACTTTGTATTCGGTTAAGTCATCAACTTCGGCTTCGGAGACGGTGGATACTTCCATACCGCCAAAAGCGTCATCACCCAATTCAAAGGTTTTTTCGATTTGTACTTCGTCCAAACCGTCATCAGCCGCAGCCGCAGTGTCTGCGGTTGTGGGTGGTGGTGGCATATCCAAGCCGTCTGCAACTTTCTCACGCAAAGGTGTTGTGTCGTAGTCGATTGAACTTTTGCGTTCGGGCGTATCAGGCTGGTGCGTCATTTTCTTAAATGCAAAGAAAGCACCAACCAAAACAAGCAGTAACGCAACAAGAGCAATTACAAATATCATCTAAAATCCCCTTCAAAATGGGTTTGAACCCACTTGAAATATATCAATATAGCCTACCTGAAACTGTTCATTTTACAGCAGATCCAAGCCACATTGTAAATTTTCAAACCAATTTAAGAATTTTTCTACCATTGGTTTGCCTTTGAAAGACGCACCGTGTTGCGGCACAATCCATTCTATATCCAACTGTCGCACGGCATTCACCCACACGCGACAGGCTTTGTTGCCCGACATATAGTGTTGATGAAAACCTTGCCCACTGCCGCGTGTGAGAAATTCGTCAAAGTCTTCCCATACGCCGCCTGCTTCTTCGCCTGACACCAAAGACGCACCTATATCGCCCGAAAAGAGAATTTTGCTGACAGGGTCATATACTTGGAAGTTGCCTATGGTGTGTAAGTAATGGGCTGGCACGATTTTCAGCGTTTGTCCGCCCACTTCAATATCCATACCCTCATATGGAATGGCAGTCATTCTGCCCACAGTTGCCCCTTTTAGACAAAAGTGGGGAATAAAGCGTTCCCATTCAGCAGCTACCAAGATTTGTGCGTCTGTAATTAACAACCAGCCATTGACGGACGCGACAATGTCTGGGTCTTGGTGCGATGCGAAGACATATTTTAAGTGAGACGGCAGGAAAAAGTCTGCCATTTCTGCCAACAAATGTTTGTAAGTTAAGTTACCGCCTGGGTCTAACAACATACCCTCGCCGCCGTGAGAAATGGCGAACTGGTTGGCTTGCACGCCCTCGCCTTGCACTAATTCGGTGAAAGCAATGCACTTGTGGTTGCCGTCATCATACAGTACTGTTGCCATGTTGTTTCTTCCCTGTGTTTTTTTTTTGCGAAAATATTGCGTGAATATATCACAAATCCGACAAGTTACTCGAATTTTTTTCAAATACGGCAATCGATTCGACATGAGCCGTGTGGGCAAACATATTCAATACGCCTGCGGATTTTAAGGTGTAACCCTTGCCGCACAATACTTCTGCGTCTCGTGCCAGCGTGGCTGGCTTGCAAGAGACATACACTATTCTTTGTGGCATATTCAGGCTGCCTGAAAGAGCGTTGAGCAACTCAAAAGCCCCGTCTCGTGGCGGGTCAATGAGCCATTTGTTGTATTTTTGCCAACTTTGCATGTGTAATTCGTTTGCTTTGAATAAGTTGGCTGCGACAAACGAACATAAATGCGACAAACCATTTAATGCGGCGTTTTGTGCGGCTCGTTTCACTAATGCCGCTGAACCTTCTACACCCAAAACTTCTGCCCCGCATCGTGCAATCGGCAAAGAAAAATTGCCCAAACCGCAAAACATATCAGCCACTTTATCTTGTGCATTAGGTTGTAACAAAGCCATTGCACGGCTCATCATCACTTCATTCACACGGTGATTAACTTGCGTAAATTCTGTGGGTTGATAGGGCATTTCTAAATCAAATTCAGGTAGCCTATACGACAACACAGGCATATTTTCAGGATAAAAGGGTGCGAGTGTATCGGCTTTGCCGCGTTGTAACCACAGTTGCAAAGGATGTTTATCTGATTGATATTGATTGATAAATTGACGCAATATGGTTTTGTCGTTTTCCGTTAAATCGTCCATAATGCGAAACGCCATAATGGTAACGCTCGCCCCCACTGCCCATTCGATTTGCGGCAATTTATCGCGAATGGATAAGCGGTTAATCATTTCACGCAGTGGCATAATTAAATCGGAAATATGGCGTGGTAAATTTGGGCATTGTGTCATATCTGCAACAAAGGGCGATGCTTTTTCGTGAAAGCCCACTAAAACGCCGCCTTTTTTGGCAACATATTTCACCGACATTCTGGCACGAAAACGGTAGCCTGTCTTTAAGCCATACACCGCAGGCAAGATTTTTTGCGGTTTGACTTTACCGATATGCCGCAATGCGTCTTCCAAAACCCGTTGTTTCATTGCCACTTGGGCGGATAAGTCAATATGTTGCAAGGAACAACCGCCACACACGCCAAAATGCGGACAATGGGGACGCGTGCGAATGGCAGACGGTTTGCGAATACGCAACGCGTCCATTTCAACAAAATTTTTTTTATTGCGGGTGATGCGATATTCAGTAACCACTTCTTTGGGCAGAGCATTGGCAACAAAGCACACTTTGCCGTCCAACCGCCCTACCCCACGGCCTTCTGCGTCTAAACTTTCTATGGTGATTGTGTTCATTTTTGTCTTTCTATTTGTTTTTCTGTAAAGGTTTTTCAGGCTGCCTGAAAAACTACTGTCATTACGAGCATTAACGAAGTTAATGCGTGGTAATCTCCTAACTACGAAGAGTGGCAATGCAGAAAGGTTTTCAGGCTGCCTGAAATCTTTTTGTATTGCCGTTTTCCATAGTCAGGAGATTGCGTACGCCGTAATTTCATCACGGCTCGCAATGACGGTAATGGTGTTTTGCAAGCGTTTCAATATATGTTTTCAGGCTGCCTGAAAACACCTAAACCGCCATTAAATTACCTAAATTACAACATTTATTCACATTCGCGATTGTATCGCTTTATTTAAGTTTAACTTATTAACCGTATTATGATAGCATTTCATTTTATTTTCGCCTGATTAAAATCAGGCAGATGACAAAAAATATGAAAAAAATAATTTTATTGTTGGGATTGTCATACGGCACGGTGTTTGCCGCAGATGAAATTGTGTTTCTGCCAGATGTTGCCGTGTATAACCAAGATAAGCATGTGGTGATTAACATTCCACAAGCACGCGTCTTTTTGTTTGATAATGGCGAATTGCTCAAATCTTATCCAGCAGGCCCTGGCAACCCGAAAACGCCCACAAATTTGGGTGAATACGAAGTGATTTCGATTGCCAAAAATCCCGACTGGCATATTCCAAAAAGCATTCAAAAAAGCGAAAACAATCGCACCATTGTGCGTTATTGCGAAGACAAAAGTTATCCGTTTGCGGTGAGTACGCGTAAATTGCTGTCGAAAACCGAACGCAAAGACGCAGACGGCAACACGGTGTTAAACGAAAACGGCGAAGTGGTGTATGACAGTAAATACGCCTACTCCTGCGAAGAAACCGCATTTATTAAATTCAGTCAAGAACACAGTTTGGGCTTGCACGGCACAAATGCACCGCACCGCATTCCCAGTTGGCCGTCTCACGGTTGCGTGCGTCTGAAAACGCCCGATGTGATGGATTTGAAAGGCTATGTTTCTCGCGGCACGCCTGTGTATGTGATTCATCAACGCTATACACTGAATGTTGATGAAAATAACAATCTGTGGTTGGGCATTTATCCAAATAAATACGCTGGCACACGCGAACAAGTGGAAGAAAAAACCGAAGAATTGCTGTCGGCATTGCACGACTGGAATGAACATAGCGACAAGCAAATTGATATTGAAGCCGCCGAAAAATGGATTAACGAGTGGCGTGGTAAAGTCAAGCAAAATCACCGTTTGTGCTTGACTTGTGCGGCAGTGGAAAAAGGCAAAGCCAAACCCACACCACAAGGCAGCCTGAAAGCCTTGTCTTGGACAGACGGCATATCCGCCGTGCGTGAAGCGATTGAACCCGAAGTGGTGCCAGAATTTACACCGCCCGAAGGTGAGTACAACACACTCAAAGCAGTGGAAGTGGAAATTGACACCGTACCCGACACACCTGCGGCAAAACCGCAAACTCCCAAAGGCAGTGCAGACGCTTTATTTTGACGGAAAAACAATATGTTAGCCAAACGCATTATTCCTTGTTTAGATGTCAATAACGGACGCGTGGTCAAAGGCGTGAATTTTGTTTCTTTGCGAGACGCAGGAGACCCTGTGGAAACTGCCAAACGCTATAATGACGCAGGTGCGGACGAAATTACTTTTTTGGATATTACCGCCAGTTCCGACAATCGCGACACCATTTTAGAAGTGATTGAACAAACTGCATCGCAAGTATTTATTCCGCTGACTGTGGGCGGCGGCGTACGCACAGTGGAAGATGTACGCAAATTGCTTAACGCAGGGGCAGATAAAGTGAGCATTAACACCGCCGCCGTGTTTCGTCCTGAATTTGTGAATGAAGCCGCCGACTTTTTCGGCTCGCAAGCGATTGTAGTGGCGATTGATGCCAAAGCGGTCAATGCCGACAACAGCCGCTGGGAAATTTTCACACACGGCGGCAGAAAACCCACAGGCATAGACGCGGTGGCGTGGGCTATTGATATGCAAAAGCGTGGTGCAGGCGAAATTCTGCTCACTTCTATGGACAGAGACGGCACCAAAGCAGGTTTTAATCTGCCCTTAACGCGTGCGATTGCAGACGCAGTGGATATTCCCGTGATTGCGTCAGGCGGCGTGGGTAGCGTGCAACATTTAATAGACGGCGTTTTACTTGGACACGCAGACGCAGTATTAGCCGCGAGTATTTTTCATTTTGGCGAAATCAGCATACAAGACGCCAAAATAGCCATGCGAAATGCAGGAATTGAAATGCGTATATAATATAATTTGTTGATAACCCTTTTCAGGCAGCCTGAAAACCTTTTCAGGCAGCCCTTACGGTTAAATTAAAGGATAGCAATAGATGAAAATCGTTAATCTGTATGAAAAACTCGATGTTCATTTTGCCGCAGTCGAAGCCGAAATTCTGATTGCACTCGCCCGTTATCAATACAAAAACGGCGACAAGGCAGACCCAACCATTGTGGCTGATGTCAAACAATGGTTGCTCAATCCTGCCGTGCGTCCTTTATATGACCAACAGTTGTTGGCAGAATACCCCAAAATCAAAACAGACGGTTACACGCCTGAATATTTAGGCATATTCTTTAATATTAAAAATCAAGCAGTTATGTTGCGAGAACTACGAAACGCCGCCAAAGAACTGAAAGAAGCCAACGAAATATTAGGCGGACGCATTTCGCAGTTACGAAGTGAAGAAAAACTGTATCGCTCCCCGTCTCACACGCACGAAATACAAAATGTCAATTACCACGCATTTGCCAAAAATTTCGTCAATGACGAAGCACAAAGCATTTACTTCACCCTACTGCACCTGCTGGCACTAAACCGCCGCCCCGTGCGACATTTGCTTTATACCGAAAGCAAAACCTTTTCGTATATTCGCTATTATGAATATACCTTAATGAAATTCAAAGTCGAAGGACGAAAAAAATACCTGCTGGCGCGTGCGTCCGTTGAAGAATTACACGCCAAAGGCATACAAAATGTCGAACCCACACGCGACACAGACGGTCCCCTGTTTCATTCGCGTTTATTGATTGACCAAAATCACTCCGTCAGCCCATTTTTCCTAACCGAAACCGAAGCCTTTGACCATGTGATTGACGAAATTCAAGAAATTTACGACTACGCGATTGAAAGCATTTCCACTTTCAACGAAGCCATTTTAAATATGAAACACGCCCAAATGGAACGCCTGCTGTCGTCAAAAATTGTGAAAGATGCACAGAAAACAGGAAAATAATATAGGGTGGGCATTCCTGCCCACCATTTGCCCGATAGGGCAAAATAAAATCGAATGATTACAAACAACCTTTCAGGCAGCCTGAAACAGTGTTCTACGAACGCAGTGAAGTTAAAACATTTTGTCCGTTATGGTGGGTTGGAAACCCACCCTACGGCGTTTTGTCTGTTATGGTGAGCAAAAATCAGGCAGCCTGAAAATCAATCCAATCAAGGAAAAAAATATGTCCCACAATCTATTAGACAAACTTAAATTTGACGACAATGGCTTAATTTGCACCATAGCCCAAGACTACCAAACCAAAAAAGTGTTAATGGTTGCGTGGGCAGACAAAGCCGCTATAGCCAAAACCATAGAAACAGGTTTAGCCCATTATTACAGCCGTTCGCGACAAAAAATGTGGTGCAAAGGCGAAGAATCGGGGCATTTTCAAAAAGTCAAAGAAATGCGAACCGACTGCGATGGCGACACGCTTTTATTGCAAATCGAACAAGTGGGCGGTATGGCGTGCCACACGGGGCGAGAATCGTGTTTTTACCAAGTTTGGCAAAACGATGAATGGCAAATTTGCGAGCCTGTTATCAAAAATCCTGATGAAATTTACAAATAATAAATAAAATTATATTGCAATGCGGTATAATATATATCAGAAATAGTTAATTTAATTCAAAGTGCCACTCGCATTTTGAATTAAATCAACCACATATAAAGGGATAAACACTATGGACACACAACAAAAAAAAGCACACCTGTATGCGGTGTTGGGCGAAATTGCCGAAGTGATGGAAGCACGCCGTCAAGCCGCACCTGAATCGTCTTATGTTTCGCAACTTCTGCACTTGGGCGAAGACGCAATTTTGAAAAAAGTCATCGAAGAAGCAGGCGAAACCTTAATGGCTTCCAAAGATGTGGAAAAATCCGCACAAGGACGCTTGCACTTAATCAAAGAAGTGGCTGATTTATGGTTTCACTCCATGGTACTGATGGTTTATCACGGCTTGCGAGTGGAAGATGTGTTAATGGAACTCAAACGCCGCCAAAATATATCAGGCATAGACGAAAAAGCATCTCGCAATAAAGAGTAAATATAACAACGGAATATGATAATTCATATTCCGTTTTTTCAGGTTGCCTGAAAGCAGTGAGCAGTTAGTAGTGAGCAGTTGTTTTGTTTTGCCTTGTCAGGCAAAACAAATATGTTTTTAATAATGTTTCGATATTCTTTTCAGGCAGCCTGAAACAATAAATCGAAGCGTTATCTAAAAAATATCCGTCAAACCGCAAGGTTTGACATAATCACTGCTCACCGCTCACTGCTAACTGCTCATTTCTTTTCACCCAAACCCCTTGCATAAATATGTATTTTCTATTAAAATTGATAGCTTCAAAATTTTAAATTTCCATTTTTAAGGACAAAAACAATGGTAGTTATCCGTTTTGCACGCGGCGGTTCTAAAAAACGCCCGTTTTTTAATGTTGTGGTAACCGACTCTCGCAATCGCCGCGATGGCCGTTTTATTGAACGCATCGGCTTTCATAATCCGATTGCTAACGAAAAACAAGAAGCATTTCGCATTGACAACGAACGCTTGAATTACTGGGTTAGTCAAGGCGCTCAATTAAGCGATTCTGTGCGTAAATGTATTAAAGCCGCCGCTTAATATTTTTCAGGCAGCCTGAGTGAATACAGATAATTTAGTGCCGATGGGCTATGTTCGACAAGCCACAGGCATTAAAGGCTGGATAAAAATTAAAGCCGATACGGAATTTCCTGACGGTTTAATGGATTATCCGCGTTGGTTTTTGGGCAAAGGGGCGAACTGGCAGGAATATTCGCCCGAAGACGGCAAAATTGCTCCTGACGGTTTTCAGGCAAAATTAGCAGGCATTGATGACCGCACGGCGGCGGAAACGCTTAAAGGCTTAACCATTGCGGTGTTGCGTGAAGATTTTGCCGAGCCTGATGACAATGAATATTACTGGACGGATTTAGTCGGTTTGACGGTTGAAAATACAAACGGCGAAGTTTTAGGCACGGTGAGCGGCTTGCAAGACTCTGGTGCTCACGATATTTTGCTTGTTCAGGGTGTTGCAGGGCAGATTTTAATTCCCTTTGTGGATAAATTTATTATTGAAGTGAGATTGCCTGAAAAACGCTTGATTGCCGACTGGCAAGCGGATTATTAAAAATGTTGGTGCAAGTGATTACGCTGTTTGGTGAAATGTTTTCCGCCATTACCGAATACGGCGTTACGGGCAGAGCCGCCAAAAATGGCTTATGGCAATTAGAAACCATTAACCCACGCCAGTTTGCCGACAATCGTTTAGGTTATATAGACGATAAACCTTTTGGCGGCGGAGCGGGCATGGTGATGCAAGCACCGCCCATTCAGGCAGCCTTAAATGTTGCGTTTGCAAAAAGCGGCACAAAAAAAGCGATTTATTTAAGTCCGCAGGGCGTGCCACTCACGCACGACAAAACGCTTGAATTATCGCAACAAAACCATTTAATTTTGCTGTGCGGACGCTATGAAGGCATAGACGAACGCATATTACAAGCGAATGATATAGAAGAAATTGCCGTAGGCGATTTTGTGGTGAGCGGCGGCGAATTGCCCGCCATGATGTTGATTGACGCAGTTTTGCGACACCGCCCAAATGTGTTGGGCGATGAACAATCGGCACAGCAAGATTCGTTTTGTAGCGGATTATTAGACTATCCGCACTACACACGCCCCGTTGAATTTAACGGGCTAAAAGTTCCTGATGTATTGCTCACAGGCAATCATCAAGAAATTGCCAAGTGGCGACACAAACAATCGCTACTTCGCACAAAAAACCGCCGACCCGATTTGTGGGCTCGGTACAGTTTAAACCCACAGGAAGTTCAACTCTTATCCGAACACGAAAAGAGCAATGAGCAATCCATATTAGATTAGGAATAAACACAATGAGCAATAAATGCAAAATCATTCAAGTGTTGGAAAACGAAGAAATCGCCCGCTTGAACAAAGAAATCCCCGAATTTGCACCAGGCGACACCGTTGCCGTATGGGTAAAATTCAAAGAAGGCAGCCGCGAACGCTTGCAAGCGTATGAAGGTGTGGTGATTGCCCGCCGCAATCGTGGTATCAACAGTTCGTTTATCGTCCGCAAAATCAGTAACGGCGAAGGCGTGGAACGCACATTCCAGTTATACGCACCCAGCGTGGCAAAAATCGAAGTCAAACGCCGTGGCGATGTTCGCCGTGCCAAACTGTATTACTTGCGTGGCTTAACAGGCAAAGCCGCTCGCATTAAAGAAAAATTACCCGCTCGTAAGGCTAAATAATTCTTTAATGATGATAAAAATCGGACAAGTTGCTTGTCCGATTTTTTTCCCATTTACACCCTGCCCCCAAACCCTTTATCATCTTGCCTTTAACAACAGCAAAGCAAAACCATGCAATTCTTTCTAACTCTGTGGCAATTAGTGTTAAAAGAACTTCGCTCTTTGTTGGGCGATACGGTGATGGTATTGCTGATTGTGGTGATGTTTGGCATTGTGCCGTTTGTGATTCACGAAGGGGTGAAAGCGGAAGTGGATAACGCCACTGTGGGCGTGATTGATGATGACCGCTCTGCCCTATCCTATCGCCTACGAGCCGCGTTGTTGCCGCCTTATTTTAAGTCGGTAGAAGAAGTTGAGCGGCATAGGGCAGACAGTCAAATGGAACGCGGCGAGTTTATTTTTCTGCTGGATATTCCGCCAAATTTTGAGAAAGATTTAATTGCAGGACGCAATCCCAAAATTCAGGTTGCCATAGACGCAACCGCAATGACGATTGCCGCAGGCGGAGCAAATTATATTGAACAAATTTTTCGTCAAGAAATTGCTGAATATTTTCATATACAAAACAATGCATTACCCTATGAAGTGGTGATTCGCACGCATTACAATGCCAATGGCGATTCGTCTTGGTATTCGACTGTCATGCAGATTGTCAATAATTTGGCTATGTTGCCCGTAATTTTAGTGGGTGCGGCGGTGATTCGCGAACGCGAACACGGCACGCTGGAACATTTGCTGGTGATGCCGATTGACGCACGCCAAATTGCACTCGCCAAAATCATTGCCAACGGTGCAGTGATTCTATCCGCCGCCGTGCTGTCTATGTATTTTGTGGTGCATTTAGCGATTGGCATACCGATTAACGGTAGTCTCACCCTATTTGCCTTTGCCGCTATGGTGTATCTATTTGCCACCACCGCATTGGGCTTAATGGCTGCCACTTTTGCCCCCACCATGCCGCAGTTAGGCTTATTGGTGATACCGTTTTTGATTGTGATACAACTCACATCAGGGGCGATGACCCCAGTGGAAAGCATGCCCGCTATGGTGCAGAAAATCATTGCCATTAACCCTGCCAAACATTTTGTCGCCATTACCCAAGACATTATTTTTCGCGGCAGCGGCTGGGAAACAATCGCCCACAAAGTCGGCACAGTCGCCGTTATCGGCTTGGTTTTCTTAAATGTTGCTTTGTTTCGATTTAGAAAAATGTTGGAGCAGCAGGGGTAGGAGCAATGAGCAGTTAGCAATTAGCAATGAGCAATGAAGTGTTTTGTTTTGCCTTGCGGCAAAACAGATAATTTTTGATAACGCTTCGATTATCTTTCAGGCTGAAACTTTTGCAAAACCTATTTTAAGCATATAACAAAGGCAAATGTTATAGGGTGGGCATTCCTGCCCACCAACCGCCCAATAGGGCGGAATTTTCTTTAATATCAATAAATAATCAACGCTACAGGTAGAGTTGGTGGGGCTGACACGCCCACCCTATAACGAACGCTTTTTTTGTTTCAGATTGAGTTTTGCAAAGGTTTCAGGCTACCTGAATGGATAAGTTTTTAAAATGCCACACGGATTCGAGATTGCTAACGCAATCTCTTTAAATAAAGATTTTAAAGGAATTGCGTGAGCAATTCCGAATCCGTGTGGCGATAAAAAAACAGAATGATTACAGTAAATTAAATCGTTTGCAGGCTGCCTAAAAAGCAAAAACCGTCTGATACAGACGATTTTTGCATATCCCCACCACTATCGCATATAAAACAAACACACAATCGCAAGCATTGCCAAGAAAATACCTATTATATTGATTTTATTTATTTTTTCTCCAAACGCAAATACGCCTGTTATGCTGCCTAATGTAATTACGCCTAAATTCATGGCGGCGAAAACAAGCGTGGGATTGCTGCTGTATGTTTGGTGTGCTCGAAAATAAAAATAAATATTGGCAAAGTTCAGGCAGCCTAAAATCATGCCGCCGATAATGCTTTGGCGTGTCCATTGTGTTTTTTGAAGCATTAAATACAGCCCTAATAATGGGCCTGCGGCGATGAATAGAAAAAATAAATACGAAGTGGTTAGGGCTGCATTTTTAGATAACTGTTTGAATAATATATCAATAATGCCATAGCCTAACCACACGCCTAATAATGTCCAAATGGCACCATTTGCTTGTGTTTGCTGCTTGGGCTTATAAACCAAAGCAAACAGGGCAATGATTGCCAAAATAACAGCGATGATTTTTTGTGCATGCAGCGTTTCGTCAAACAGTAAAAAAGCAGCCAAAATCGGCAAAAACAGCGACAAGCGTTGTGCCGCGTCCGCTCTGGCTATGCCTGCTCGCTTCACACATTCGCCCATAATAATAAATACGGTGGGCATTAGCACGGCTAACGGCAATAAAATATACCAAGCGGAAGAGAATAAAGAAAAATTTTTGATATTCGGTTGAAATAAAAGAAAAACACTGATAGCGGCAACAGGATAATTGATTGCCACTGCCTGCCTAATATCAATGCCTTGTTTTTTCGCGATTTTAAGTAAAACCGAAACCAAAACACTGCATATAATGCTCAATATTAAATAGTGCATAAACGCCTATCCTTGCTAAAAAGGCGGCATTGTACCTGAATTTTCAGGCTGCCTGAAACTTAAATTGCTTATTGCAATCGCCATCTCGGTTTCACCGTAAAACCACCTGCTTGATGAGCCTTGTCTAAATGCTGTGCGGCGGCATAGGCGATCATCGCTCCGTTGTCGGTGCACCATTCGTGTGCAGGGAAAAATACTTCGGCGTTAAGTGTTTTGAGTTTAGCACGCAAGGCGGCATTGGCTCCCACGCCGCCTGCTACAACCACTTGTGTGAAACCTGTTTGCCCTAATGCGGCTTTGACTTTGCTGTATAACACATCAACCACAGCGGTTTGAAAGGCTCGGCAAATGTCGTTGCGAACGCTTTCAGGCAGCCTGTCGCCATATTTTTGGCGTTCTTGATTAACCGCAGTCAGTACAGCGGTTTTTAAGCCCGAAAAACTCATTTCAAAATCGCCCGAATGTATCATCGGACGCGGAAAGTCAAATGCACCGTCTTTTCCTAATTCGGCTAACTGTGATAATTTCGCCCCACCAGGGTAAGGCAAGCCCAACAATTTCGCCGTTTTATCAAACGCTTCACCTGCCGCGTCATCAATGCTCTCGCCCAAAAGCGTGTATTTGCCAACGGCTTCCACCGCCATAATCTGTGTATGTCCGCCTGACACCAACAACGCCAAAAACGGAAAACGAATGTTTTTTTCGCTTAAAAATGGCGAAAGTAAATGCCCTTCCAAATGATGCACTTCAATCACTGGAATATTTAAAGCAAACGCCAAAGCGTTGGCAAACGCCGCACCAGTGAGCAACGCCCCGCCTAAACCTGGCCCTTGCGTATAACCTATGGCGTGAATATCGGCGTATGTTTTGCCTGCTTTTTGCAAACATTCATTTGTCAAAGGCACCAAACGGCGAATATGGTCACGACTGGCAAGTTCAGGCACCACGCCGCCATATTCAGCGTGCATCGCCATTTGCGTGTGCAGCGTGTGGGCTAACAGCGTTTGGCTGTCGCTATCGAATAACGCCACGCCCGTTTCATCACAAGAAGATTCAATGCCGAATACCAACATTTTGTTTTTCCTAATATTTCAGGCTGCCTGAAACTTATATCGTCATTGCGAGACTTGGCAAAGCCAAGTCGTGGCAATCTCCGAATTGATTGCGTGAGCAATCAATTCGGGTAGCCTATCCTTAAAAACGGCAACTCGTTATTTATTATCAGGCTGCCTGAAAAAATTTGGGTATCTGATAAAAATTCAAATTCACAGTGATTTTTACATTTTTTAATAAACAAACGGATTTGCTCACGCCCAACAGCGTTCGCTTTAACTTTTTGATATTGATAAAAATATCGTGAGCATCGTTAGATGCGAACAAATCCGTTTGTTAAAAAATAAAACCGATTTTGCTTTCTAATCTTTCAATTTTTAGAAGTTTCTCATTTACCATTTGTTCAAGGTCAAAAATTTTAACCTTGAAATATTTATTATTCATAATAAGCAAGCCGTAGTTTTGTTTATCATTCAGGCTGCCTGAAAACCCATTAAAACTGTCTGCGGCTCACCGTTTGAAGTTTAACGACTATAACAGCATAGGCAACAAGTTGCCCTTGCTTTGTTTTGAACTGTTGCAAAATTTGCAACAGTTGCTCTGGCAGTTGTTGCAAAATTTGCAACAACTGAATTTTCGTCTAACTCATTCTCACTAAACACATTTTTAATATGCCGAGAAACGGTTGATTTATCTCGCTCAAATAAATTTGCCATTTGCTCCAAAGACAACCAAACGGTTTCGCCGTCAAAGCGAACATCAACGGCAATTTTGCCGTCTGCACTGGAAAATAAATAAAAATCGCTTTTTATATGATTGCTCATTAAATATTCCTTGATTATTTTATCAATAAATAATTTCAGGCAGCCTGAAAACAATTCATTAAAATACCAATTCGCAAATAGTCAAATAATAGGCATAACCTGATTTTATATCCAATAAAGATATAAAAAATAAACCCAAAGAAAGATGCAATAAGAATACAGCACCATAAGTTATATGTTGCATTTGTATCCAATGACTTTCCATTCTGATAAAAGCCATTTTTACTGTATATTCCCAAAAATTTAATTCATTAAAATTATTTTCTTTATAATTAAATAATATTCTTTTGCTGTAACCATAAAAATCATACCAAAAAGAAAAGAAAGCAAATAATAAGGATAGAAAAAATGATAATGTAATCCAACCACTATTAAACATTGCTTTTGTTTCTTGTGGAATAGTAAAAAAACAAGTATGTAATATATAAAATAAAGAAATCAA
>JAFWTP010000242.1 GCA_017518845.1 Neisseriaceae bacterium | reverse complement strand
GCAAAAACGCATGAAAAAAGTCAAAAGCCAAATTTTGTGTTTGGTAGGTCCGCCTGGTGTGGGCAAAACTTCGGTTGGGCAATCTATTGCCCGTGCCACAGGGCGAAAATATGTTCGCATGGCATTAGGCGGTGTGCATGATGAAAGCGAAATTCGCGGTCATCGCCGCACCTATTTGGGGGCAATGGCAGGGCGGATTATTCGCAACTTAACCAAAGTAGAAACAAATAACCCTTTGTTTTTATTAGATGAAGTGGATAAAATCGGACGCGATCACAGGGGCGACCCTGCGGACGCACTGTTAGAAGTGTTGGACCCCGAACAAAACCATTCGTTTAACGACAATTACATTGATGTGGATTTTGACTTATCCGATGTGATGTTTGTGGCAACCGCCAACTCGCTGAATATCCCTGCACCGCTTATGGATAGAATGGAGATTATCCATTTATCGGGCTATACGGAAGATGAAAAAATCAATATTGCCACGCAATATTTAATTCCCAAGCAAATCAAAAATAACGGTGTGGCAGAGGGCGAAATCGAAATCAGTGAAGACGCTGTGCAAGGCATTATTCGCTATTACACGCGTGAAGCAGGTGTGCGGGCGTTAGATAGAGAAATTGCCAAAATTTGCCGCAAAGTGGTGAAACAACGCGAAACGGCAGATAATATTGAATTGCCTGTGAAAATTGATTCAGGCAGCCTGAAAGATTATCTCGGCGTGCGGCGTTTTGACTTTGGCAAAGCGGATAGCCAAAACCGTGTCGGACAAGTTACAGGCTTGGCTTGGACAGAAGTGGGCGGCGAATTGCTCACCATTGAAGCGGTTGCTTTGAAAGGCAAAGGCAATATTATTCGCACAGGCAAATTAGGCGATGTCATGCAAGAGTCGATTACCGCCGCATTAAGCGTGGTGCGTTCGCGTGCTGCCAGTTTGGGCATTGCCCCTGATTTTTACGAAAAACACGATATTCACCTGCATGTTCCCGAAGGTGCAACCCCAAAAGACGGGCCGTCCGCAGGCATTGCCATGTCGTTGGCAATGGTTTCTGCCTTAACCAAAATCCCCGTGCGTGCCGATGTTGCCATGACAGGCGAAATCACCTTGCGTGGCGAAGTTCTGCCGATTGGCGGCTTAAAAGAAAAACTGCTGGCGGCACTGCGTGGCGGCATCAAATTTGTGCTGATTCCACAAGACAATGTCAAAGATTTGGAAGAAATCCCCGACAATGTCAAACAAGGCTTAACCATTCGCCCTGTGAAATGGATTGACGAAGTGTTTAACTTTGCATTAGAAAGCCAACCTGAACCTTATCAAGAACCACTTGCCGACAGCACCAACGCCATTATTCCGCCTATGGTGGTCGATACGGAAAATAGACGGCATATTACGCATTAAGTTTCAGGCTGCCTGAAAACAAAGTAATGCCGTAGGGTGGGGTTGCTACCCCACCACCGAGCCGTAGGCTTGGTTTGTCGTCAGCAGGCATAGTGTGGGCAACTTGTTGCCCACGCGTTTTAATGAATTTTCAGGCAGCCTGAAACTCATTTTTCACAAGGATAAACACGATGTCAAATATCCCCCAAATCATTATTGACACCGACCCAGGTCAAGACGATGCAGCGGCGATTTTAATGGCGTTTGGTTTAGATAAACTCAATAAAATCAATTTATTAGCGTTATCGTGTGTAGCGGGCAATGTGCCGTTAAAATACACGCAAAAAAATGCACGCATTATTTGTGATTGGGCGAAACGCTCTGATTTACCTGTTTATGCGGGAGCGGTAAAGCCGCTTGCAAAAGCCCTTTTAACTGCCGAAGAAGTGCATGGCAAAACAGGTTTGGACGGCGTTGTCTTACACGAGCCGCAAACGCCTTTGCAAAACGAACACGCCGCCATCTTTTTAGCCCAAACGCTTTTGGCTGCCGAAAAAAACAGCATCACGCTGGTGCCGATTGGTCCTTTAACGAATTTGGCTTTGGCGTTTTTGTTGTATCCTGACTGTGTGGCGGGTGTAAAAGAAATTGTGATTATGGGCGGCACATTTTTTGAAGCGGGCAATGTTACGCCGAATGCGGATTTTAATTTTTTTGTTGATCCATTAGCGGCTCAAATTGTGTTAAATAGCGGGGCAAACATTCGCATTGTGCCGTTAGATGTAACCCATAAGGCATTAGCCACGGAAGAGAGAATGCAAAAATTGCGTGATTTGCCGAACGAAAACGGCAAACGCGTAGCGGATATTTTGCAGTCTTACGGACGCTTTGATACGCAACAATTTGGCTTAAACGGCGGACCATTGCACGACCCATGTGCCGTAGCAGCGGCGGTGCGTCCAGAGTTATTTTCTTATAAAGAAGTGTTTGTGGCTGTGGATACTTCGTTTGGTGTATGCGAAGGGGCAAGCAGTGTGGATTGGCACGGCAAAAGCGGCAAAACACCCAATGCATACTGGTGCTATGCGGTTGATGATAATGCGTTTTTTGATTATTTCACCCAAGCGATTGCGGCTTTGCCTTGATACAGTGAGCAATGAGTAATTAGCAATGGGTTTTATGTCAAGCCTATGGCTTGACGAATGTTTTTTAGATAACGCTTCGATTTTATTTTCAGGCAGCCTGAAAAAATATTCAATGCCACACGGATTCGATTTTGCTTACGCAAAATCTGTAAATCAAAAACATTGAAAGGAAAACCGTTAGGTTTTCCCAATCCGTGTGGCAATAAAAAAACAAAATAATTACAGTAAGTTAGATATTTTAACTTCGCCTTACGGCTCGTTGAACGCTGTTTCAGGCAGCCTGAAACAAAATCGAAGCGTTATCTCAATCTAATCTGTTTTGCCGCAAGGCAAAACATAATCATTGCTCACTGCTAATTGCTCATTGCTCACTATCCAACAAACACAGGTTCAGGCTGTATGCTTACTGCAAATTTTTCCTGCACAACCTTTTGAATATATTGACATAAATCAACAATATCTTGCGGTGTGGCGTTGTTTTGATTGACCAGCACCAAAGGTTGTTTGTGATAAACCGCCGCACCGCCCAATGCAAAGCCTTTTAATCCTGCCAAATCAATCAGTTTGGCGGCGGATAATTTGCTGGTTTTATCATCAACGGCAAAAATCGGCATATCCGAATATTGTTGTTTTAATTCAATGGCTTGTGCGTTTGAAACAATTGGATTACGAAAAAAACTGCCTGCATTACCTAATTCATCAGGATTAGGCAATTTGGCTTGACGCGTTTGAATCACCGCATTGGCAACGATTTGTGCGGTTATGGGCTTACCATTTGCCATTTTTTCAGCGGTTGCGGCAATATCGCCATAGCCTAACTGTGGTTGAAATGCGGTATCTAATTGAAATTCAACCGCTGTAATCAACAAATGTTTATTTTCAGGCTGCTTAAAAATGCTGTCGCGATACGCAAAATTACATTCATGATTATGTAAAATCAAAGACTTACCTGTTTGCGTATCGGTTGCAAACACACGGCGAATACGGTCTTTCACTTCCACGCCATACGCCCCAATGTTTTGAATGGGACTTGCCCCCACTGTGCCGTAAATCAGGCTTAAATTTTCCAAACCAAACCAACCTTGTTGCACGGTATATTGCACAAAGTTATGCCAATTTTCACCTGCTTGTGCGGTAACAAGCACTTGATTATTTTCTGTTTTTTGATATTCAATACCCCGTGTTGCCTAATGCACAACCAAACCGTCAAAATCGTGCAGAAAAACCGTATTCGAGCCGCCGCCCAAAAAATAGGTTTGCGGATATTTTTTAATTTCTTTTAATAAATCAGCAAGTTGAGCATTATCTGTTAATTTGTAAAAATATTTTGCGAAAACCGCCAAACCCATTGTGTTGTAGTTTTTGAGTGCAATATTGTGTTGAATATTCATGGTGTGTCTTTCAAATAAATGTTTCAGGCAGCCTTATTGATAAAGATAACAAGGTACTTCTAAAAATTCAAATTTACAGTCATTTTCACATTTTAAAATGAACAAACGGATTTGTGAAAACCTAACGGTTTTCACCTGCATTTTTGATATTGATAGAAATATTGTGAGCATCATGAGATGCGAACAAATCCATTTGTTAAAAAATAAAAATCGCTAACGAATGTCTGTCGTTTTGCTTTTTACACGCTGTTTCAATTCAGGCAGCCTGAAACAAGTAAAAATTATATTACCGTTTGCATAACTTGCAAATTTTTCTGTTATTTTTTGCTATAATCTTTCGATTTAGCAACTTTTCAGGCTGCCTGAATAATGAACAAACGAAACTCATTTTTAATTTCTCGCCGTCAGTTAATTGGTGCAGGGCTTGGCTCGGCGGTGGCACTTTATACGCCGCAACTTTTTGCGGGTGCTCAAAAGGAAGAAACGCTTGCCGACAATGTTGCCACTGCCATGAGCCATTCGATTGACAATCCGAATAAACCTTATTTGGTGTTTTCCAAAAAAGAATATGGCGAACAGTGGTTGGCAGAAATGTTAGAAAGGTGCAAAAAATTCAAACACTTATCCGAACACGATGCCAAACGCATTCTCATCAATATTCAATATGAAACCGTGCGTGCAGGTTTGGATACGCAATTAGTTTTGGGCTTAATTCAAGTGGAAAGCGGTTTTCGCCGCTATGCCATTTCGTCCGCAGGGGCGATTGGTTTAATGCAGGTCATGCCGTTTTGGGTGAAATACATTGGCAAACCAGGTCAGGACAAGCATATTTTGTTTGATATTCGCACTAATTTGCGTTATGGCTGCACCATTTTGCGTCATTATTTGAATATGGAAAACGGCGATTTATACCGTGCATTGGGGCGATACAACGGCAGTACGGGGCAACCGCAATATCCAAACGCCGTGTTTGCCGCCTATAAAAGTCGCTGGATTTATAACGGCCCTATGTAAATAACGCATTGAAATTATATGAAAAAAATCCAAACCCATTACGACAATCTGCAACTGCCCACAACGGCGAGCGAAAAGGACATTCGCACGGCGTATCGGCGTTTGTCGAAAAAATATCACCCCGACTACAACAGCGACCCCGATGCCATTCGCATTATGCAGTTAGTCAATCGGGCGTATGAAGTGCTGTCCGACCCCGAACAAAAACGCCAGCACGACTTATGGATTGCCGCGCAAAAAAATTCGTCCGATATGCAAGCCATTCCTGTGGCGGCAGATGCCATTCCGACTGGTCAAGCCATTCCCACAGCAGGAGTTCGTGAAAAAAAATTCAACCAAAACAAAGCATTATGGGCAATTTTGGGTTCATTTTTCTTAATTGCGATTGTCAGCGGCGTATCCATCGGTTTGATTTTTTCTAAATTGCCATCGGTAGAAAACCAAGACAACACGCTTTATACCGTTGCTGCCACTGCCCCCAATGGCACGGCGTGGCCGTTGCAAGCCGCACTGATTAACGGTTATCCGCTGTTAAAAACGGACGGCAACCTGAATTTATCCGTGAGCAATCCGCACCCCAAATCAGCCGTATTAGCCCAAATTTTCGACCGCCAAGACACAGGATTAGGAGCCTTACGCACATTATTTCTGCCTGCTGGCGGCGGCAAAATGACGGTAGAACAACTGCCACAAGGCAATTATTTTGTGCGTTATATGCGATTAGAAACAGGCTTGTGGCTACAAAGCGAAGCCTTGTATATTGGGCAGAACAGCGAAATCACCTTACGCGATGACGACTTTATCCCCGAAGAATTTCGCGATGATACGGACGAGAAAAAGTAAAAAATACATTTTATTTCAGGCAGCCTGAAAAATTTTATTAACAAACGGATTTGCTCACTTCTAACGAAGTTCGCTTTTAAAAATCATCGTGAGCACCGTCAGGTGCGAACAAATCCGTTTGTTTTTGACTTTTTCAGGCAACCTGAAAAATACAACAACAACCTTGTAAAATAAACCCAAATGAACACTGACAATCAACCTAAAATCAGCCACTTGCGTGGTATTCGCAGTTTTGTATTACGACAAGGACACCTATCCGCTGCCCAAGAGCGGGCGGTGAGCGAACTTCTGCCCATTTACGGCATTCCCTACCAAAAGCAACTGATTGATTTGAATAAAATTTTTAATCGCAACAGCGATAAAATATTAGAAATCGGCTTTGGTATGGGAGTCGCGACTGCCGAAATCGCCCAAAGGTTGCCTGAAAAAGATTTTATCGCCGTAGAAGTGCATACACCTGGTGTGGGCAATTTATTAAAACTGATTGAAGAACAACAACTTAACAATATTCGCATTATTCACCACGATGCCGTAGAAGTGATTAACGATATGTTGCCAGACGGCGTTTTGGACGGCGTGCATATTTTTTTCCCCGACCCGTGGCACAAAAAACGCCACAACAAACGCCGCCTAATTCAAACCCCATTTGTGCAAAAATTGTTGCCCAAAATCAAAAGCGGCGGCTATATTCATTTGGCTACCGACTGGGAAGAATACGCCCAACAAATGCTGGAAGTTTTATCCGCCGAAAGCGATTTAAGCAACACCGCACGCGATTTTGCCGAAAAACCCAACTATCGCCCCGAAACCAAATTTGAAGCAAGGGGAAAACGCTTGGGACACGGCGTGTGGGATTTACTGTTTCGCAAAAAATAAAGTTTCAGGCTGCCTGAAACAGCGTTCAACGAACAAAGTGAAGTTAAAAGAAAACCCGTGTCATTGCGAGATTTTGCTGTCAAGCAAAATCGTGGCAATCCAATAAATTGCAAAGCAATTTATCAACGCCGATAGGCGTTGTAGTCGCCTTGCAAAAAAACCGTTCAGGCTGCCTGAAAAGATATTATTTTGTTTCTCACAAATTTTTTTATTATCTCTCACAAAGGCACGGAGAACACGGAGCGTGATGTTACGCACTTATATTATTAACATTTTTTCATATTCTCCGTGTTCTCCGTGTCTTTGTGAGAAATTAAAAAACAAAATATTTTATGGACAACAATATCAAAAAACCGTTCAGGCAACCTGAACGGTTTTTTATTCAACCTGCTGGCGGTGTGGTTTCTATGGGAATAAAACCCAATATAATCAATATAATCGTCAAAATTAAAAACAGTACAAAAATACTCACGCTCATCACCAAGCCCCATAAAACAGCCCACCACATATTGCGGCGTGGATAATTTTTTCCATATTTTTCAAGTACTAACTGTTCTTGTTTGCGACCAAAACCAAAATACCAACCCAATAAGGCAGGCAAGCCCAAAATCAAAAACGACCGTTGAATGGCATTATTGCCTTGCATATCGCCGCCATTGATAACGGCGGACGCAACAAAACGCCTACTGCCAACACAATCCACACCACGCCAATCCAAATATTGGCACTGCTGTATTTGTGTTCGCCCAATGCTTTCCAGTTTGCGGCGTGCAGAAAACACGCCAAAGGCAAGCCAAAAAGTATGGCAAACATCGAAGACGCTGTGGGATTAAACAATCGCGGAGCGTCTTTGGGCAAAGGATTTTCCCAAGTGCTTTTCGGCGGCTCGTAAGGATTTTCCATTATTTTTTCTCCACAAAATGCGGTATTTCAGGAATAGCCAGCCCTGCACGCAAGTATAAATCGTCTAATTTTTTCATCAATTCAATCAACGCCAAGCCGCGATGGCTAATGCGATTTTTCAGGCTGCCTGAAATTTCCGCCGCAGTCTGACGATATTCAGGAATATAAAAATGCGGGTCATAGCCAAAACCGTTCTCACCACGCGGATTGTGCGTCCAAACACCTTCCCACACCCCTTCGGCAATAATCGGCATCGGGTCGTTTTCGTGTCGCACCAAAACCAAAGAACAAGCATAATAAACTTTTTTATTTTCAAAAGGTTGCAACATTTCAGACAACTTCGCATTATTGTCTTTATCCGACTTTTGTTCCCCTGCAAAGCGTGCTGAATGAATACCCGGTTTGCCGCCCAACGCGTCTGCACAAATGCCCGAATCATCGGCCAATGCAGGTTTGCCGCTTAATTTTGCCGCATGGCGTGCTTTGGCTAACGCATTTTCAATAAATGTGTTGTGTGGTTCAGCACATTCGGGAATATCAAGCGTTTTTTGTGAAATAATTTCAATGCTATAAGGTGCAAAAAATGCCGCAAACTCCTTGATTTTACCCGCATTGCCGCTGGCTAATACAATTTTTGAAAATAAAGACATCGCATTTTATCCTTGTTTGATAAAAGAAAAAGCATTCAGGCTGCCTGAAAAGCCATTTATATTTCAGGCAGCCTATTTGAATTATCGTCATGAGACTATACCACAATTCTTACCTTATACCGATATGAATCAATAATAAATAATTACTATTAAAATTAAATTTTTTATATATAAAATAAATAAAGCATACCATTTGATAAATATCAAGCAAAGCAAGACTATTCATAAGTTAGCCCCCACTTACAAATCGTGGATTATGCAACATAGTAAAATAATCAACAATAAATAAATAAAAATAAATCAAAAACTTAATCATAAATTTAATGATTTGTATCCTTTTTGCAACAGCGTATCCAGTATAAGATTAAACAATATTGTTTTGTATCGCTAATTAAGGTAGAATAGGGAAAGTGGTATAGCCATTAGCAAGGAAAGCCACAGTTATTTAAAACGAATACAATAAATAACAAAACAATCCCAAAAAGCGAGTATCTGTCTGTTGTTAAAGACGAAAAGGGTATAAAAAGGAGTTGTCAGAAAATGAGAACATCATCAGGAACAATCAATATTAACTATCTATTCGATTCAGCAGGTCGGTGGATTGCGTTTCGCAAACGGCGTTATGTTTTCGACCGCGACAGTCGCCGGATTGGTTGGACACCGTGGGACGACAACGAAGTGTATTCGCCCAATGGCTCCTATCTTGGTACCATCACTTATGGCAATCGCTTATATTATTATCGCCAACGCGATGAACGCGGATTACCTGGTACGATTGAACCGCCACCATTTCCTGGCACATATTCCGAACCCGTTTCACCTGGCAGAGCCGTGCTTTTGCCGTGGGCAGAAGATTTAGACTTCTCTTGGCACGCCGAATTAGACTGGTCAAGCGATTTGGGTAGCGATGTTGAACAAAATATGATTTTTGGTCATCAGCCTGATATTCGTTCCTTGCGTAATCGTCCGCCCACTCGTGTCAATGAAAACAAATTGCCCGCATTGGATTTAGATTCAGAAATTTCTTCATTGGGTGATGAAAGCAGCGACAAAACCGAAGTCAAAACGCCCGCCAAAGTTCGCGATACACATTATGATGACGACAGAGATGAACGCCGTATGCGTTCTCGCAGTCGTTATGACGATGATGATTTTGATGACGAACGCGAACGCGGTTACCGTTCTTCTCGCCCAAGAAGTCGTTATGAAGACGATTTTGATGACGAACGCGAACGCGGCTACCGTTCTTCTCGCCCAAGAAGTCGTTATGAAGACGATTTTGATGACGAACGCGAACGCGGCTACCGTTCTTCTCGCCCAAGAAGTCGCTATGAAGACGATTTTGATGACGAACGCGAACGCGGCTACCGTTCTTCTCGTCCAAGAAGTCGCTATGAAGACGATTTTGAAGACGAACGCGGCTACCGTTCTCGCCCAAGAAGTCGCTATGAAGACGATTTTGAAGACGAACGCGGCTACCGTTCTCGCCCAAGAAGTCGCTATGAAGACGATTTTGAAGACGACCGTGGCTACCGTTCTCGTCCAAGAAGTCGTTATGAAGACGATTATGAAGACGAACGCGGTTATCGTTCGCCCGCACGCAGTCGCTATGACGATGACGAAGACCCACACGACCGCCGTTCTCGTGTATCATCTCGCCATAGCGATGACGACTACGATGACCGTTATCAACATCGTCCGCCCCTAAAATCACGCAAGGACGAAGAAGAAGACGAGTTACTCAGTCGCAAAAAAGAAATGGATCGTCTGCGTTTGGTGATTAGCAAGCACGCCGCCAAAAGAGCAGACATGCACGAAGACGATATAACGCTATTACAACCTTTGAAAAAGAGCAACTAATGAGAAACAAATAAAGCCGATTAACAAAAAATTTTCGGCTTTATGTTTGTCGAATGCTTGTTCAGGTTGTTATAATAACGCTTATCTCAGTAAATAACCTTTAATCAAAAAGTGATAACATGATTGAAATATCTTGTTTATCATACTAAAAACACAGAAAAATTGGAGTATGTTCTATGAAACGCACTCATTTAAAACAAAAGGGCTTTACCCTAACAGAACTGATGATTGTTGTTGTTGTGATGGCGATACTCGCCACACTTGCCGTGCCGAGTATGGGCGGCATGATGGCTCGCCAAAGGGTTCAAGGACAAGCCAATGAAATCGCCAACGCATTTACCTTTGCACACAATGAAGCCGTGCGATTGGGCAAACCCGTGTTTATTGTGCCAGGTCAAATAAAAGCAGATGGTAAATTAAACGGTCCAGAAGATAATTGGGATGATGCCAATGCTTTGTTGGTTTTTGCTGATAGCAACGATTCGTCAGTGAATAGCAATGCACAGGGGTATGATTCTGGTGAAGATTTACGCGTAGTTCCTTTAAGTGATAAAGTAGATTTAGCATCGATTACGAAAGAAGCACTGGGTGTTGCTGTTGGTGCTAATCCGCAGGATAAAGAAATGACTTTTGTGTATTACTCCAATGGACAAATGCGTATCAAGGAAGGCGGAACATCGTTGCAAGCTCCAGGTGCAATCGGACGCATTATGCTCAGAGACCCGAAACGAGAAACCAAAAATCAAACCAATCGTTTTTGTGAAGTGATTCGTATTGATGCCACAGGTCGTGCTTCTGTATATACAGGCAAACGCTCTGCATTAAATGGTAAAGATACCGATTTCTTCTATTGTGAGTAAGAAGAATAAGTAAAGGATACAGCAATGAAAACAGCAGCAACTTCATCTATTCACCAACAGGGTTCTACCTTGATTGAGATTTTGGTGTCCATGTTTATTTTGGCGTTAGGCTTAATGGCATTGATTGCCATGCAAACGCGTACTTCGATTGGCATTAAAGAGGCGGAAAATCAAACCATTATTGCCCAAGCAACGGAAAACTTGGCAGAAAATATGATGACCAATCCGTATTTGGATTCAGCAACTGCCGCTCAACCACGAAGTTATGGTGTGTATACAAGTGATTTCGCATGTGAAAAAAATGCTAATCCAGTTCGCCCACAAGGAACAACAGCAGGTCAAGTGGGCAGAGAGGCGTTAGCAACATACCATTTAGCAGATTTTTATAGTACAGCCTGCGAAGTTGTGGGTGTTGATGGGGATGTTGCCGTTACTATCAAGAATAATGCTGTGGGAAGCAATGCTGCTACTGGACAAACTTTGAGTGTTACTTGGAAAGTGTCTGGTTCGTCAGATAAAACCTTTACTTATGACTATCCATTGGATGACAATTTATAATCATTGGGAGTAGCAATTATGAAACAACAAAAAGTAGTCTCTCTTATCAATGGCAAGCAACGGGGTTTCACTTTGGTGGAATTTATGGTTGCCAGTGTTTTGGGATTGGTTGTCATCGCTGGTGCGGGTAGTTTGTATTCTTACACCAAGCGTTTAAATGATATTGGTATGACGCGTGTTTCCACACTACAAGATTTGCGTTCTGCTGCGACAATGATTGGACAAGATGCACGCAGTGCTGGTGTTTTTGGTTGTGCCAGTTTAGGACGCCGTTATGCTCCTGATGTTGAAGCAAGTTCCGCAGGTATTGAAATTGTTCAACCAACAGGCTTACCTGCAATTGCACAACTGCAAACATTAGATAGTGGTGTTGCGGGTAGTCCAGATGGTCGCTCTGCTGGCGTGCGTTGGATTCCTAATGCGAATGTTGCAGCCACATTACAAGACATGGGCGTTAATAATCTGACCGTGGATGATAATACTGGGGGGATGTTGTTATTCTATTATGGTGAGGGTTCCTTATCGTTTAACAGCAGTAATGGCACTAACCAAGTAGTTTTCAATACGAATGAGCAACATCCTAATCAAGCCGTTAAAACAGTTCTCACTACTCAACCAGGTGGTTATGTTGTGGCTGCTGGTTGTAATGCAATCGTAATTACGCCAAGTAACGGTCAGCATAGTGCGGCAACATTTGCAGTGGATAATGTTCCTGATGTTGTTAAAACTGCCTCTTCTCCCAATACGCCTCACGCCATTCTTCCGCATAGCGATATGATTTTACAACGCTATAAAGTGGTGGCGTATGTGGTGGGTAAAATTGCGGACGAACCTATGGCATTGTACCGTTTTGAATTTGGTAATTACGGTGATGCTTGGTCTGCACCACAACAGTTGGCAAAAAATGTTAAATCTATGTCAGCAGACTACTTATTTGTAACCGATTGCCCCAGTGCTTTAATAACCGATCAAAATACTGGTGCAACCGTTAGTATTCCTGAACTCAATGGTCAATCATTTACGGTACAAAGTGCAGATGATGGTAATGCCATTTTGGATATAGATCCAAATAAAGAGGCACAAGGCCCTTCGTCTGTTCGGGTTACATTAACTTATGATTTCCCCAATCTTCGTGGTGGCAATATTGCAACTGGGGATCAAGACCAAGAATTCAATATTTCAGCAGTTGTACGAGGAGGTAATGTATGTGCAAGCAGAAAAGTTGTTCAATAATGGGTAATCGTGTGATTGGTTGTTATCAACAACAAGGCTTTTCCTTGGTCATAGTAATGATGATTATGGTGGTTATTGCTTTGTTGGTGATTGCAGGAGCACAAGTCAGCAATACCGAAATGCGCATTAGCACCAATAATGCCGACCAAAAATATGCCAAAGGTTTGGCGGAGCGGGCTTTGTTGATTGGAGAGAAACAAGTAGCAGAAGTGGCCATTACTGCTTCCACATCTAGTTCAGGTGGCGGTACGGGAAATCAAATGTCTGCACAAGATGATGATGCAATAGCACAGCAATTTCCCGCAGAAGGTGCCAATGGTTTATATGGTTATGATAACGCCAATCCTAATCCTCGTACAGGACCCTCTGTATGGGAACAAGATGATGTTTGGGATAATGCCAATAAAAGCATTGAAGCCACAGGTGTTCGTTGTAATTCGGGCTGTAAAAATCCGCGTTACATTATTGAATATTTGGGTAAGAAAGATGTTGATGGTCAAAAAGACTTGCGAGTATTTCGTGTAACCGCACGGGCTTGGGGCGAAAATCCTAATACCGTCTCTACCGTGCAATCGGTGATTGTTGCACCGTCCCCGTCCTCTTAAAATTTTGGAGGTGTTAAAATGAAAACTTGCAATAAAGGTTTTTCTTTGGTTGAGGTAATGATTGTGGTAGCGATTGTGGCTATTTTAGGTACGATTGCCCTGCCGACTTATTCGCGTCATGTGGAAAAGGGGCGTATTACTACCGCAAAAGCGTATTTGAACCAAGCACGCCAAGAGGCACAGGTGGAATTTCTCAAAAGTGGAAAATATCCTGATGACAAAAGTAAATATAAAGCGGGTGGTGATTTGGCAAAATATCACGATTTGGATGTAAGTGCAGACACTTTCATTTTGACCGCCAAGAAAAAGGCAACCAATAAGTTTGGAGCGGAAGTTTCTTTGGATTTAAGAACAGGTAAATTTACTTATTCTAACTGTACTTACAATTCGGTATGCAGTTGGGCAGAACGCATTAAAGATTAACGGCTTGTTTGAATAAAATATCTTCCTACAACGGAAGATATTTTTTGTTGAATACTTTCAGGCAGCCTGAAATTTATTCTTTTTTAATATTGATATTTCTCATATTCACCCATATATATCCCCTTTGTATGTTAAAATTTCCCGATTTATTTTGCCCCGTAAGAATGGGTTTGGAACAACCGTTATGTTAAGTAATCTTGCCAAAAAAATCTTCGGTAGCCGCAACAGTCGCTTGCTGAAACAGTATCGTAAAGTGGTGAATAAAATCAATGCCAAAGAGCCTGAATTAGAGGCGTTGAGTGATGAAGAATTGCAACACATGTCGCTGCAACTGAAAGAAAAAGTGCAGTCTGGCACGGGTTTGAATGAGGTGTTGGTTGATGCTTTTGCTCTGTGTCGTGAAGCGTCCAAGCGGGTTTTGGGTATGCGGCATTTTGATGTGCAGTTAATCGGCGGTTTGGCACTGCATGAGGGCAAAATTGCGGAAATGCGAACAGGCGAGGGTAAAACGCTGGTTGCCACTTTGCCTGTGTATCTGAATGCTTTAACAGGTCGCGGCGTGCATGTGGTAACCGTGAATGATTATTTGGCGGCTCGCGATGCGGAAACAATGGGCAAGTTATACCGCTTTTTGGGCATGACGGTCGGCGTGAATTTAACGCAAATGCACGGCGAACAAAAACAACAGGCTTATGCTTGCGACATTACTTACGGCACAAATAATGAATTTGGCTTTGATTATTTGCGGGACAATATGGTTCAGGCAGCCTATCAACGCGTGCAACGCCCCTTGTATTTTGCCGTAGTCGATGAAGTGGATTCAATTCTCATTGACGAAGCACGCACGCCGTTGATTATTTCTGGTGCGGCAGAAGATAATGTGGATTTATATCGTGCTGTGGATAAAGTGCCTGCCCTGATGACGCGTCAAGTGGAAGAAGACAGCACGGACGGCGATTACTGGGTTGATGAAAAGCAACACCAAGTGGTGTTAAGCGAAAAAGGGCATGAAAACGCCGAACGCATTTTAAGCGAAATGGGCTTGTTGCCAGCAGGCGAGTCGCTCTATGCACCGCAAAATATGATTTTAATGCACCATTTGTTAGCGGCATTAAGGGCTCATAATTTGTATCATAAAGATCAGCATTATGTGGTAACCGATGACGGCGAAGTGGTGATTGTTGATGAATTTACAGGGCGTTTAATGGAGGGTCGCCGTTGGTCGGAAGGTTTGCACCAAGCGGTGGAAGCCAAAGAAGGTGTTGAAATTAAACAAGAAAATCAAACACTTGCGTCTATTACTTTCCAAAATTATTTCCGTCTGTATGAAAAATTAGCAGGTATGACTGGCACGGCGGACACCGAAGCGTATGAATTCCAAAATATTTATAATTTGGAAACGGTGATTATCCCCACCAACTTGCCGATGATTCGTAAAGATTACAACGACCAAGTTTTCCGCACCGCCGAAGAAAAATACGAAGCGGTGGTGGCAGACATTAAAAAATGTTATGAAAATGGGCAACCTGTGTTGGTTGGTACAACCAGCATTGAAACTTCGGAGTTGGTGTCGGACTTGCTGAATAAAGAACGCTTGCCGCACAATGTATTAAACGCCAAAGAACATGAGCGAGAAGCGTATATCGTGGCACAAGCAGGTAAGCCCAAAATGATTACCGTGGCAACCAATATGGCAGGTCGTGGTACGGACATTGTGTTGGGCGGTAATATCACCGAGCAACTCAAACAAGTTGAGCAAGACGAAACGCTGTCTGAAAGCGAAAAACAAAATAAAATCAATCAGTTAAAAAATGAATGGGAACGCTTGCACGAACAAGTCATTCAGGCAGGCGGTTTGCATATTATCGGCACAGAACGGCATGAGAGCCGCCGTATTGACAATCAGTTGCGTGGTCGTGCAGGACGGCAAGGCGACCCAGGTTCGAGCCGTTTCTATTTATCGTTTGAAGACCAGTTATTACGCCTGTTTGCGTTAGACAGAGCGGCGGCAATTATCAACCGCTTGGCACCTGAACGCGGTGTAGCCATCGAACACGGCATGCTTACGCGTCAAATCGAAGGGGCTCAACGCAAAGTGGAAAGCCGCAACTTCGATATTCGCAAACAGTTGTTAGAATACGATAATGTGGCAAACGATCAACGCAAAGTGGTGTATCACATTCGCAACGAAATTTTGGACGGCGAAACCACATCAGACGATGTAAGCCAAATTCGCAAAGATGTGATTAGCGGCGTGTGCGATGAATTTATCGTGCCCGACACGATGGAAGAAGAATGGGATATTTCAGGCTTGGAACACACGCTTGCAGGCGAATTTGGCATTAACGATGTGCATATTCGTGAGTGGGTGAAAGCCGACAGCAGTTTGGATACCGAAGACATCAAGCAACGCATTGTGGATATGGTTGAAAGCGACTACGCTGCCAAAGTGGATATGGTAGGGCAGGACGGCATGGCAGGTTTTGAACGCAATGTCATGCTGAATGTCATCGACCAAAAATGGCGAGAACACTTGGCACAAATGGACAACCTGCGACAAGGCATTCACCTGCGTGGTTATGCACAAAAAAACCCCAAACAGGAATACAAACGCGAAGCCTTTGGTATGTTCCAAACCTTTATGTCGGACATTTACCGCACGGTTACGCGTTATTTAACCGCCGTTCGCATACAAATTGCCCCTGCCGAAGAACCTGTTTCTCACGCAAGCGACAACACCCCACCGCCACCGCCAGCGGACGATGATAATGATTATTCGGTTGAAGCATTAGAAGCACGTGGTATTTACATTACCCGCAACGACCCTTGTCCATGCGGTAGCGGTGAGAAATATAAAAATTGCCATGGCAAGTTGGCTTGATGATAATCATGGTAAGGTGGGTTTTTCCAACCCACCATTTACCTTTTCAGGCTGCCTGAAAAATAAATACCCCAAAAAGCAATGATTAAGAAATACTTAATCGTTCAAAATCAAAATAGCAACCATTAAAAAATTTTTCATTGTTCCAAACAATCTTTCAGGCTGCCTGAATGAAAATACAGAATTGAATTTTATGGAAGAAAACACGCTCAAATACAAAAAACAATTATATGGCAGATTATGGAAATATCTATCTGATTATATTCTCATTTTCATCACTTCCATTATGGCAATGTTGGTGGTGGCAGCCACTGTTCCTGCGTTTGCGTCTTTGATTAAGCCTTTGATTGATGAAGGTTTTGTTAAAAAAGAACTCGGCAATATGGGGTGGATTG
>JAFWTP010000241.1 GCA_017518845.1 Neisseriaceae bacterium | reverse complement strand
TTTCGTGATGAAGATTTGCGTGCCGACAGGCAGCCTGAATTTACACAAATCGACTTGGAAACTTCGTTTTTAGATGAAAACGAAATTATGGATATTGCCGAAGGTATGACCCGCAAAATTTTCCAAGACGAATTAAATGTCAATTTGGGCGAATTTCCAAGAATGTTATTTTCAGACGCAATGCGTTTGTATGGCAGCGATAAGCCCGATTTGCGTGTGTCTTTGCAATTTACCGAACTCACCGACTTAATGAAAACGGAAGAATTTAAAGTATTCCGTGCCGCTGCCGATTTGCCCAACGGTCGCGTGGTTGCCTTGCGTGTGCCGAACGGTGCGAAATTATCACGCAAAGAAATCGACACATACACCGAATTTGTGGCGATTTACGGTGCCAAAGGCTTGGCGTATATCAAGGTGAATGATATAAACAATATCACCAATGGCGAAAACAGTGGTTTGCAATCGCCGATTGTGAAATTCTTGTCCGAAGGCTGCCTGAAAGAAATTATCAGCCGCACAAATGCCCAAAATGGCGACATTATTTTCTTCGGTGCAGACAAAGCCAAAGTGGTGAATGAAGCCATCGGTGCGTTGCGTGTGAAAATCGGACACGAACACGGTGCGGCAGACGGCTATTTTGTTGATGAATGGAAACCCTTGTGGGTAACCGATTTTCCGATGTTTGAATATGACGAAGACGAAAAACGCTGGTCGGCGATGCATCACCCATTCACTTCGCCCAAAGCAGGACACGAAGACCTAATGGCAAGCGACCCCGAACACTGCTTGGCAAGAGCGTATGATATGGTCTTAAATGGCTGGGAAGTGGGCGGTGGCTCCATTCGTATTCACCGAGCAGATGTGCAAGAAAAAGTGTTTGCCGCTCTGAATATCAGCCCCGAAGAACAACAAAACAAATTCGGCTTTTTGTTAGACAACCTAAAATTCGGTGCCCCCCCACACGGCGGCTTGGCATTTGGTTTAGACCGCTTGGTTACTCTGATGACAGGAGCAGAATCAATCCGCGATGTCATCGCATTCCCCAAAACCCAAAGAGCCCAATGCCTGCTCACCAACGCCCCCAACAGCGTTGATGACCGCCAGTTAAGAGATTTAGGCTTGCGTTTAAGACAAAAAGTTACGGCAGAAAACCAAGCATAATAATAACAATAAAAAAACACGCTTTAACCCAAGCGTGTTTTTTTTCAGGCAGCCTGAAAAGCACTATTTAATCCAACGGCACACGCACCATACCACGCATCAGCACGCGAGCGGAGCGGCTCATGGTTACGCTTTGGGCAATCCACTGCCCTTGTTCTTGTTTGACGCTTGCCCCCACGGTGAGCGTGCCTGACGGGTGTCCAAAGCACACCGTTTCAATCGCACCGCCTGCGGCATTGCTTACCAAAGTATTCGGCACGGCGGCGGCGGCGGCAATTGCCACGGCGGCTGTTCCCATCATCGCATGGTGCATTTTGCCCATCGACATGGCTCTAACTAATAAGTTGATTTCATTTGATAAAACCTGTTTTCCCGATGACGCAATATAATTTTCACTCGGTGCCACCCAAGCGATTTTGGGCGTGTGCTGACGGCTGGCAATTTCGCTCAAATCTTGGATTAAGCCCATTTTTAACGCCCCTGCGGCCCTGATATTTTCTAATAAATTCAATATGTTAAAATTATTATTTATGTCGTCTTGCAATTCACGCCCCGTCAAAGCAATATCCGCCGCATTCACAAACACCGTAGGAATGCCTGCACTAATCAGCGTGGCTTTCAGGCTGCCTATTTCAGGCACGACAATTTCGTCAATCGTGTTGCCTGTGGGAAAGAGTACGCCGTCAGACGGTTGTAAAAACGACAATTTCACTTCTGCCGCAGGAAAGGTTACGCCGTCCAACACAAAATCGCCTGCTTCTTTTACCTTGCCGTTTGCAATCGGAACTTGGGCGACAATCGTCTTGCCGATATTCGCCTGCCAAATTCTCACTTCTTGCACACCATTGTCGATTTTCACAGCAATCAAACCGCTTTCAATCGCAAAACTGCCCACCGCGGCTGATAAATTTCCACAATTACCACTCCAATCTACAAAGGGTTTATCAATCGAAACCTGCCCAAAAAGATAATCCACATCGTGATTTGCTTGCGTGCTTTTGCTGATGATGACTGCCTTGCTGGTTGAAGACGAACCGCCGCCCATACCGTCAATTTGCTTGCCGTACGGGTCGGGACTGCCGATAAGACGCATGAGCAAGCGATCGCGTACGACACCTGCCACTTGTGCGGCTGGCGGCAAATCATCAAGCCGCAAAAACACGCCATTAGAAGTGCCCCCACGCATAAAAAACGCAGGAATTTCAATATATTGAGAAGAAGTCATTTTGGGCTACCTGAAAGAATGAAAAAGCATATTGTATCGCATTATCCAGCCTTTCAGGCAGCCTGAAAAATATCAACATAATGTTGATGTAATTTATCCACTTGAAGAATTAAATCGTTCAGGCTGCCTGAATTTAAGATAATATCATCGGCAATCGCTTGGCGTTGCTCTCGTGTGGCTTGCAAACGCAAGGCGGCTTGTGCTTGTTCTAATGTAAATTGATTGCGACTACAAATGCGTGCGATTTGCATGTCTTCGGGGCAATCAACCAACAGAACGCGTTCGCCTAATGTGCGAAATTGCGGCTGCTCCACCAACAGGGGAATGGCAATAAAAGCATAGATAGAATGTGCGTTTTGCTTTTGTTGCATTATCTCGTTGTGTATGAGTGGGTGCAAAATTCGTTCTAATCGAAGTTTGGCAGTTGGATTATGCGTGATTAAATCACGCATATAAGAACGATTCAGGCTGCCTGAAATATCGATAATTTCATTGCCAAACTCGTTTTGTAATAAGGGTATGGCTTTGCCATTGCTTACTGTGAGTTCGCGGGCAATCATGTCGCTGTCAATCGTGAGAATGTGGTGTCGTTCAAAAAACAATTCGGCAACGGTGCTTTTGCCGCTGCCGATACCGCCTGTGAGTATTATCCAGTGTGTCATGAGATACCATTGATAAGGTTAAAAAAAGCATTGAGTATGGGTTCATACCACATTAACAATAACCAACCTGCCAATGCCAAACACGGACCAAACGGCATGGGCTGACCTTTGCCCACTTTCATCATAACGGCAAAAATCAAACCAATGACCGATGCCAATAAGGCAATCACGGGCAGGGAAATTGCACCAAACCACGCACCCAATGCAGCCAATAGTTTGAAATCACCAAAACCCATGCCTTCTTTGCCAGTAAAGAGTTTAAATATTTGAAAGATAATCCACAAACTCATATAGCCAATCACCGCTCCCCATACGGCAGCAGGCAGGCTAACAAAAGAATGTTCGGGAATGTTAAATAACAAGCCTAACCATAAAAAAGGTAAGGTCAGTATGTCAGGCAATAATTGAGTTTTGGCGTCAATGAAAATCATCGGCACAATAAATGACACAAATAATACGCCGCTCAAAGCCTGCCATGACCAGCCAAACTGCCAATAAACCGCAGCAAACAATAAACCCGTTAAAAGTTCAACCAATGGATATTGCCAAGAAATCGGTGTGTGGCAACCTGCACAGCGACCTTTTTGCAATAAGAAACTGATAATCGGAATGTTTGACCACGGTTTAATTTCAGCCTTACAAACAGGACAATGAGATGGCGGATAGGCTAATGTAAAGGGTTCGCTCTCTTCTCCGGGTATGGGCATATCGAGTTGGACTCGTGCCTGAATAGTCCAAGCACGCTCCAACATCAAGGGCAGTCGATAAATCACCACATTCAAAAAACTGCCCACTATCAAGCCAAATAAGAAAAATCCAGCTAAAAACACCCAAGAGAACTCGTCCATAATGAGCCAATCGTTGATTAACCCACCACATTACCCAAGTTGAACAGGGGCAGATACAGTGCAACCAAAATCACACCCACAATACCACCCAGTACCACCATAATAATCGGTTCCATCATTGAAGACAGATTATCCACTGCGGTATCCACTTCTTCTTCATAATAGGCAGACGCTTTATTCAACATATCGTCCAAAGAGCCTGATTCTTCACCAATGGAAGCCATTTGCATAAACATATTGGGGAAAAGTTGTGTACCCAACATAGATGCAGTCAGCGAAGTACCTTGTGCAATTTGACCACGAATTTTATGGGTGGCTTCTTCATAAATCACATTACCCGAAGCACCTGCCACGGAATCTAATGCTTCCACCAAAGGTACACCTGCGGTAAATAAAGTAGCAGTGGTACGACCCCAACGAGCAATGGTGGCTTTACGGATAATGGCTTCACCAAAAATGGGGGCTTTTAATAAAGCAGCATCGACTTTTTTGTGAAAAGACGGCGAGCGTTTGTTCCATTGGATAAAACCAAAAATACCCAACACTATGATAATAATCAACCAAGCCGCATTCGGTAAAATGAATGGTCTTGCCACAAACCAGTCAGAAATATTCATCAAACTTTGTGTTAAGCCTGGTAATTTGGCATCCATATCCTCGTATGTTTTCTTAAACACGGGCAATACAAATACCATCATAATCACAATCAAAGCAATGGCGACAATAATCACCATAGCAGGATAAGTCAAAGCACTTTTTACTTTGCGTTTAATGGACTCGGTTTTTTCTTTGTAAGATGCCAGTTTATCCAACAAATCTTCCAATACACCACCCTCTTCACCTGCTGCCACCAAGTTACAGTAAAGTTTGTCAAAATGTTGTGGGTGTTTGGCAAACGCTTTGGACAATGATGAACCTTGTTCAACATCGTTGCGAATATCCAACAACAGTTCAGTCATCGCAGGATTGGCATGCCCTTTGGCAACAATGTCAAATGCTTGCAATAAGGGCAAACCTGCTTTCATCATGGTGGATAATTGACGCGTAAATACCGTCACATCGCCCGATGTAATTCTTTTCTTACGCGTTTTTTTCACTTTGACGATGGTAACGACTTGAATGCCTTTACGCATCAATTTTTCGCGTGCTTCCTTTTCATTGCGAGCAATCACTTCGCCTTTGGCAGGCTGATTGCTGGTACGATTCCGCCCTTCAAACAGAAAGGTGCTCCCACTTTCTTTTTTTGCTTGTGGGCGGCGTGTTGCTGTGCCTGTTGCTGTTGCCATGTCTATTTCCTTTTTTTAATAAATAATTGAAATGTTAATCATTGGTTTTAGCGACCACTTCTTCTAATGAAGTAATGCCTGCCATGACTTTTAATAAACCTGCTCGCCGTAAATCAACCATACCTTCACGGTAAGCAATGTCTGCCAAATCCACCGCCGTGCCATTTTCCATAATTTTGCGTTGGATTGCGTCTGATACGGGCATGAGTTCATAAATGCCTGCACGCCCCTTGTAACCTTTACCGCGACAAACATCGCAACCTTCCAAGTTAGGTCCGTACATTTGCCATTTTCCTGCCAAATCTTCTTCGGTAAAACCTGCTTTTAACAAGGCTTCATCGGGGGGGCGTTTAATCGGTTTTTTACAACTGGGACACAAACGCCGCAACAGCCGCTGTGCCATAATCAGATTCACCGAACTGGCAATATTAAACGGTGCCACACCCATATTCAACATACGCGATAAGGTTGCAGGTGCGTTATTGGTGTGCAAGGTTGAGAACACCATATGACCCGTTTGTGCGGCTTTAATCGCAATATCAGCCGTTTCCAAGTCACGAATCTCACCCACCATAATAATATCAGGGTCTTGCCGCAAGAATGATTTTAACGCCGCCGCGAAAGTTAAGCCTTGTTTGTCATTCACATTCACCTGATTGATACCCGGTAAGTTAATTTCCGCAGGGTCTTCGGCAGTGGAGATATTCACATCAGGTTTATTTAATAAATTCAACGAAGTATAAAGCGATACGGTTTTGCCCGAACCTGTGGGTCCAGTCACCAACACCATGCCATACGGACGGTTAATGGCTTCTAACAACATTTCTTTTTGATACGGTTCAAAACCCAACATATCAATGTTCAGGTTGGCTGCTGATGAATCCAAAATCCGCATCACCACTTTTTCGCCAAATAGCGTAGGCAGGGTACTTACCCGAAAGTCAATCGCTTTGGTTTTGCTCACATTGATTTTCATGCGTCCGTCTTGGGGAATGCGTTTTTCGGAAATATCCAAACGACTCAACACCTTAATACGGGTGGCAATTTGGTCTTTCACATTCAAGGGCGGTTGCACCATTTCGCGTAATTGACCGTCAATACGGAAACGAATGCGGGCGAAAAACTCATAAAATTCAAAGTGAATATCAGACGCACCAATGTTAATTGCGTCTAACAAGGTTTTGTGTACAAAGCGTGCCACAGGACCGTCTGAGTCTTTATCGTCTTCGGAAATGGTTTCAACTTGTTCGGTTCCGCCAAATAGTTCATCGTCTTCCAAGTCCTTGAACATATCGCTTGATGATTTGGAACCCAAACGGTCTAAAACATTGCCTAATTGGTCGTCTTGCACAACCACTAATTCAGGTGAGAAACCTGTTTTGAACAGTAATTTTTGATATTGCGGAAATTGCGTGGGGTCGGTAACCGCCAAAAACACCTTATTGCCACGTTTTAACAAGGGCAAAATGCGGTTTTCTACGCACACAGACGCGTCCAAAATGTCGTTTGGCATGACTTCTTGGTCATACAAAGACAAGTCCATTAAAGGATAACCAAACAGCGTAGAAACAAACACTGCCAACGCATTGGGCGTAATGATTTTTTCTGCAAACAAAACTTCGGTGAACCTGCGTCCATCGTTATTTTGCAGTTTCTTTTGCAGTTCTTCGGCTTTGGCGGTGTCTATTTTTCCGTTTTGTACCAAAGCACGCAATAATCCAACGCTCATAAGTCAGTATTCCAAGTTAATCGTTTTTATGTTCAAAAGGACAATATACCGTAATGTTAAAACATTATGGCATTTCTTACCAAAGAAATGCCGAGAAAATCAATGTTTCGTTGTATTTTAGGCGAAAAATCAGTCGGCAATACGGTAAAAAACTTCGTCTTTTTGAATTAAGTTAAAATCGCTCCGAGCCACTTCCATCAAGGCTTCGCCGCCGTCTTTTAAGTTCTGCACTTCGCCTGCCATTGCCCGATTTTGCTGTTTTTGCTGTTCATTGACGATTTTTTGCTGTTCGATTTGTTGTTCTAATTCCCAAACATCGTTCCAGCCGCCTTTACCAAACCACAGTTGGTAGTTAAAGGCGGCAATCACCAACAGTAAAAAGTAGGCAATGTATCTCATTGTTTTTTATCCTAATTGATAAAACGCTTTTTTACCAGGATACACAGCATTCACACCCAATTCTTCTTCAATGCGAAGTAATTGATTGTATTTAGCAATGCGGTCTGAACGCGACAATGAGCCTGTTTTAATTTGCATACAATTTGTGGCAACCGCTAAATCGGCGATGGTTGCGTCTTCGGTCTCGCCCGAACGATGACTCATCACGCAGGTGTAGCGATTGCGTTTGGCTAAATCCACTGCCTGCAAGGTTTCAGACAGCGTGCCGATTTGATTGACTTTCACCAACAGGGCGTTGGCAATGCCTTTTTCTATGCCTTCTGCCAAAATTTTGGGGTTGGTAACAAAAGCGTCATCGCCCACTAATTGCACTTTTTTGCCCAAGCGGTCGGTTAAGATTTTCCAGCCGTCCCAGTCGTGTTCGCTCATGCCGTCTTCAATCGAGATAATCGGATATTTATCGACTAAATTTGCCAAATAATCGGCAAATCCTTGACTGTCTAATGATAAATTTTCTGCCGATAAGTGATATTTGCCGTCTTTGTAAAATTCGCTTGAAGCACAGTCTAACGCCAAAACCACATCTTCACCTGCGGTATAACCTGCTTTTTCAACCGCTTCCAAGATGAGTTTGATGGCATCTTCGTGGCTTGCCAAATTCGGTGCAAAACCGCCCTCATCGCCCACTGTGGTTGAATAACCTTTGTCGTTGCAGATTTTTTTCAGGTTATGAAACACTTCCGCACCGCAACGCAGGGCTTCACGGAATGAAGACGCACCCACAGGCATAATCATAAACTCTTGAATATCCAAAGAATTGTTGGCGTGTGCCCCGCCGTTAATCACATTCATCATCGGCACAGGCAAAGACATCGGACCTGCTCCGCCGATATAGCGATAAAGCGGCAAGCCTGCTTCTTCGGCAGCGGCACGGGCTACTGCCATAGACACGGCTAATGTGGCATTGGCACCCAAAACACTTTTGTTTTCCGTGCCGTCTAATGCGAGCATCGCACGGTCGATTTCCGCTTGCTCGCTGGCTTCCAAGCCGATGACCACTTCGGCGATTTGGTTGTTAATGTTTTCAACCGCTTTCAAAACGCCTTTGCCCAAATAGCGTTGTTTATCGCCATCACGCAATTCTAATGCTTCTTTTTCGCCAGTCGAAGCACCAGACGGCACGGCGGCACGCCCCATTACGCCACTTTCTAATAAAACATCGCATTCCACAGTGGGATTGCCACGAGAATCTAAAATTTCGCGTGCGAGTATGTCGATAATTGCACTCATTTGGGTTTTCCTTAATTTGGTTCAGGCTGCCTGAATATTTTATTTCAGGCTGCCTGAAAGGGTTTTTTATACCATTTTATAAAGAGTTTGTATCCATTAACATATTTCAGGCAGCCTGAAATAGATTAAAAATCAATTTATTGCAAAATCTTTATAAAAACATTTCATTTGCACCTTGCGGTACTTTTAATAGGCAAAAATATCTGCCTATTTATTTTTCAGGCTGCCTGAAAGAAGTTCAGGCTGCCTGAAAATGTTTGTTTTTGGTGGGTTGGAAACCCACCCTACAATGTTTTTGCGTTTGGTGGGCAGGAATGCCCACACTACCATGCTCAATGGTGGGTCGAAGACCCACCCTACAATATTTACGCTCTTTTACGAAACTCGCCCGTACGCGTATCGATTTCGATTTTTTCGCCGATTTCCACGAACGCAGGCACGGAGATTTCGCCACCGCCAACTAATCGTGCAGGTTTCATCACTTTACCCGAAGTATCGCCTTTAACCGCAGGTTCGGTATATTCCACTTCACGCACCACAATCGTGGGCAATTCCACCGAAATCGCACGACCGTTATAGAAAGTAACTTCGCACACATCTTCCATACCATCAACGATGTAAGGCAAGGCATCGCCCATATTTTCGGCTTCGATTTCGTATTGATTGTACTCTTCGTCCATAAACACATACATCGGGTCGGCGAAGTAAGAATAAGTGCATTGTTTGCGTTCCAAAACAACCACATCAAACTTTTCATCGGCTTTATACACCGCTTCTGTGGCATTGCCTGTGAGCAAATTTTTCAATTTCATCTTAACGACAGCGGCGTTGCGACCCGATTTATTGTACTCGGCTTTCTGCACCACCATAGCGTCATTGCCTAACATAAACACATTACCTGCGCGTAATTCTTGTGCGGTTTTCATTGTGTGAATTTCCTTAACTCATAAATTGTTCGATTGTAATCAAAAAGACGGGGTATTCGCAATACTTTTTTCAGTGAGTAGTGAGCAGTTGTTTAATCAAGCCTTATCAGGCTTGACGGATATTTTTTAAATAACGCTTCGATATTGCTTTCAGGCTGAAACTTTTGCAAAACTCAATCGGAAACAAAAAAAGCGTCCGTTATAGGGTGGGCATTCCTGCCCACCGCAACGCCGATAGGCGTTGGTTATTTATTGATATTAAATAAAATTCCGCCCTATCGGGCGGTTGGTGGGCTGACACGCCCACCCTATAACGATTGCATTTGTTTTATGCTTAAAATAGGTTTTGCAAAGGTTTCAGGCTGCCTGAAAAACAAAATCGAAGCGTTATCTCAATATATCCGTCAAACCGTAGGTTTGACAAAATAATTACTC
>JAFWTP010000240.1 GCA_017518845.1 Neisseriaceae bacterium | reverse complement strand
GAATCCGTGTGGCAATAAAAAAAACAAAATGATTACAGTAGGTTAAATATTTTTCAGGCAGCCTGAAATCGTTTTGTTTTAAGTGCGTTATGGCGGATAGGCTACTCGAGTAAATCGTTTAACGCCGATTTACTCGGAGATTGCTTCGCATCGACTTCGTCAATACTCGCAATGACGAGTTAGGTTTTCAGGCTGCCTGAAATACTGGTTTCATCGCCACAAAATCACTTTTTATCCAAATTCAGCATAAAATTAGAAGCCCCCTGACCTGCAATCACTTGCGGCGGTTCGCCGTTCCATTTTTCAATCCATTTTAACTGCACATATTCCGCACCGCCTTGACTACGAATGGCTTCGGCTTGAATGCGAATCGCTTCCGCTTCACCTTTTGCCTGTGCAATGCGTTGTTCCGATTCAATTTTGGTGCGTTCCAAAATATTTTTCGCTTTCAAGGCGTTTTGCGCTTCGGTTTGCTTGGCTTCAATCGCCTTGTTAAATTCAGGGCTAAACTGAAAATGCGTTAATTGCACATCTTCCACCATAATGTGGTAACGCGCCAAATCGCCTTTTAAAATATTATCAATTTCCTGCTTGGCAGTGGCTCGATTCACAATCAAATCTTCCGCCGTATGTTTGGCAGAAACCGCTTTGAGCGTTTCCTGAATACGCGGTTTAATAATGCGGTCTTCCACATCAAAATGCGTTTGCGTATAAATTTCCGCTAATTTGGTTTGGTCAAAATGATAGTTAATCGTAATTGCCGCATGCACCACTTGCAAGTCGCTTGACGCGGCTTCGGCTTCTTCGGCGGTTTTGAGTGTGGTAATCGGTACGCCTTTAACCGTTTGATACAACGGAATTTTAAAATGCAAACCTTCGCCTGCCACAGAAGTGAGTTTTCCAGCCGAAAAAACCAGTTTGCGTGTGCCAGATTGCACCGTAAAGGCAGAAGTGTATAAAACAAAAATAATGAATATAATCAAAAAAATAGGCATTGCCTTTGCCTTATTTTTGAGTTCATTTGCGTCTATTGCCATTTGACAAATTCTCCATTTTTCAATCATTAAAACGGCAGGGATTATATCAAAAGAATAAGAGAAAATAGTTTTCAGGCTGCCTGAAACTTTTGCAAAACCTATTTTAAGCATACAACAAAGGCAAATGTTATAGGGTGGGCATTCTTGCCCACCAACCGCCCGATAGGGCGGAATTTTCTTAAATATCAATAAATAATCAACGCCGCAGGCAGAGTGGTGGGCAGGAATGCCCACCCTATAACGGACGCTTTTTTTATTTCAGATTAAGTTTTGCAAAGGTTTCAGCCTGAAAATAATGAGCAATGTTTTTAATAACGCTTCGATTTTGTTTCAGGCTGCCTGAAACCGTAGGGTGGGCATTCTTGCTCACCAAGAACACCGTGAGAAGTTGATAACACAAAAAACATTTTAGAAAATCAAATCGTTCGTTGCCCATACGGGGCAATCGTAGGCGAGAAAGCCCACCCTACGGCTTTTATATAAAAAAAATTCATCAAAAAACACACTAATATTTGATAATCATCAAAAAAACCATTTTGTGTTTTCATCAAATTTTAAT
>JAFWTP010000239.1 GCA_017518845.1 Neisseriaceae bacterium | reverse complement strand
TATGAAGTAGGCAATATTAAAGCGGTGATGGACGGCGATTTAGACGGCTTTATCGAAGCGAGTCTGAAACAGGGCGTGTAATTTTTGCCGATACAAAAACCTTTCAGGCAGCCTGAAAGGTTTATTTTTTTTTATTATCTCTCATAAAGACACGGAGAACACGGAGAGTAAGGTTAAGTATTTATATTATTAACATTTTTTCATATTCTCCGTGTTCTCCGTATCTCCGTGAGAGATTTAAAAAAACAAAAATCTCATCTTATATCGAATTAAAAATTCAGCAGGTGTAACCGCGTTTTAATTTCCACTTTCAGGCTGCCTGAAAAGTTTATTTTTTTCAGGCTGCCTGAAAAATCAATCCACAGGAGCGGCATGGCAATCAGGATTTAATACGCCCATTTCACAGGCTTTTTTGAATATTTTGTCAAATCTTTCACTTTCTGCAACACAAACAGGTTGATTACCATTCATTGCTTGATGGATATTTTTTGCCATACATTGCTGCAAATCTTTTTCAGCCATTTCTAATTCATTCTTAACTGCTTTCTGTTCTTGGGTTAAGTTAGATTGATATAAGTTATCTGCTGAACTTTCACTGCTACCGCCACAAGCAGCAAGACACAAAATGGGGAACAGTAATGTTAGATAAAGTTTCATCGGTCATACCTTTCTATTCGGTCATCAGTGTTGTTTATGAGTACAGGTTTGTCAAAACCTGTACTCAATCATATATGATTGAGCGATTTTGAAAAATGAAGTTTCAGGCTGCCTGAAAACAAACCGCAATTTTGGCTTTGCCAAAACATGTATTCAAACTACGCCCTACCCCACGCCTAACGCCAAAGTAATTGCCGCAATCCATTCTTGTTCAATCAATGAAATTTTTTTATCGTCTATGGCGATGATATTGAGTGCGTGAATAATGCCTTGTTTTTCGGCAAGGGGTAGTTTTTTTAGATGGTGTATGATTTCAGGCAGCCTGTTAAGTCTATGTTTTGTAACGATAAATCTTTTATTTGATAGCGTTCGCAGGCTACCTGAAAATTTTTTTCGGCGTTTTTGCCTTGATTCGCATGCCGAGAAGTGAGCATAAAAAGTTGTGCAATATTATCCGTTGTGTGCGTGATTTTGCTGTAATGCGATGGTTTGTATGTTGCACCGTCCATATTCAGGCTGCCTGAAACGGCGGCAAAAACACAGTGTTCAAATAACGAAGTTTTGTTATCTGCTTGAATAATATGCTGTAAAAACTGGCTATATTGTTTGGCTTTATCTTCATTTGCCAACGCCAAACGCACATTCGGCAAGGCAAGCGACAGCACCGCAAAACGGCGTTGCAGGGGCAAGGGTTCATTCACCAAGTGCGTGATGATTGTCTGCCACGCAGGGTTAAATAATTCGGCAACTGCCAAACATTCGGGCAGATTTTCGCTATACCGCACCAGCAACGCCACAATCGTGGCGGCAGCGGTGTCTGGGTTGCGAGCATACGACAACCACGCATTTTTGCCTTGTGGCGTGTGATTATTCAGGCTACCTGAAACGCCTAAATACAATATTTCGTAAGGTAACTCATTGTTTAATATGGGTTTATTTTCATCAATCAGCATATCAGGCAATTCGCCGTTCCAGTTAGGCAGAATTTTGCGTATGCGAGATTCGCAATCAGGGTGCGTGCGTAATATGCTCGATTGAAAAACAGGATTTTTGCCAAACGAAAACAAAAAATGCTCTAATTGCGATACAAAAGCGTCTGCAAATAAAATATACGAAAATGCACTGTTGAGATTTTTCTGCAAAACACACGCCAAGCCGTGTGCATTGCGTGCTAACTGAACCGCCGTTGCGTCCGCTTGATATACATTTTGCCTGCAAATAAACGCTTTAATCATTTGTGCCGCTAAATAGCCGCCAAAAACAGCCATCGACAGATACACAACATAAATCCACACAAACCATAAACTATAACAAATCACGCAAACCCACAACATAATGTGGGTGCAGAAAAATTCAATGCCAAACAAAGTGCCGTAAATCAGTGTATTTAAACGCGCATTGCCGTTGATAATTTGTGCCATTTCATACGCCGCCAAACCTTGCAATTCTTCGCGATTGAGTTTTTCCAAACAGCCACGCGTAAAGCCTACCGACATATCGGCAGCATTTAAGCCTGCGGCAAAGGCATTCACAGACGGCTCTAACGGCAAAATATAAATATGCGGCACGGGAATATGAGCGGCAATCGCCATTTCTTCAATAGTATTGCGAAGTTGTTGTTCAGGCAGCGTCTTGGCAACTTGCAAGCGTTCGCCGCCCAACATTGTGGCAGTATAAGCCCCGTGCGAGAGTTTTTTGAGTTTGGATAAAGAAAGCCAAAAGATAACGGCACTCATCAAAAGAGCCAGCACAAACAGCCAAGCAACCGAAATGCCGCTTCCGTCCAAACTTAACTCATCAGCCATAGCACGCAAGGCGGCAGCGGCAATAAGCGTAATCACTCCTACCAAACACAAGGCACAGCCGACAAACAGCAACAGCAACAAACGAATATTGCGTTGTGCGGTTTTTTGTTGTTGATAAAAAGATAGGCTCATGGGGAAAATCTCTAAAAATGATATTTCAGGTAGCCTGAAAATTATATCGTCATTGCGAACCTGACCAAAGTTTTAATAAATTGAAAACATTTACCTTTTCATTGTTATGTGCGTCTATGTATGCTGCCTGAAAATTATAATTGAAACGCGTGGCGGGCAAGTTGCCCACCCTACGACTAATTTTTATAAAGAACAGGACAACGCCTTGCGGCGTTGATAAAAAAATCTGATGATTTTTTATGTGGATTGCCACGATTTGAACGAAAGTTCAAATCTCGCAATGACACTCGGTTTAAATTCAGGCTGCCTGAAAACATTTTATAGTCGATTCACAGCAAAACCATTCAGCGTTGGTTTGCCTTGCCGTATTATTTATACTGTCTGCGGCTTCACCGCC
>JAFWTP010000238.1 GCA_017518845.1 Neisseriaceae bacterium | reverse complement strand
GTGGCTCGAATGGTATTTTGCCTTTGCCAAAAAGTATCCCATAAAAACGCCAAAGCAAGCATGTCCGGGCACTGAGGTAACGGCACGCATAATGCCCACAGCCAAACCGTTTTGCACCACATAAAGTAAATTTTCCAAAGCCGCAAAACCGAGCGACGCCGTTACGCAATACACAATGGCATCGTACGAATCGTCGAAATCTTTGTGTTTCCAAATAAAGAGCATTACCACGCACCATTTGCAAACCTCCTCTATCAACGCCACGCCAGCAAACATACGCGCACGATTGTAAATAGGCGTATCCACTTCGAGCGTCGAAGCGTTAAGAGCATACTCGGCTCCAAGTTCAAGAAATATGGCAGGAATACACGAAACCGCACCAAAAACAAACGTAAGACTCACTGTTTGAAATGGTTCGGGGTCGCGGTCTTTTTTGTAAATGTAATAAAGAATCAAAAAAACCGGTAAAAACGAAATAAGAGCAATTAATTGCATTAAACGAAAATTTATATTTCTTTGGCGGCAAAATTAATAATATTTTGCGAAACAGTGTCGCTAATTCCGAGCGTTTCGGCAATAATGGCAAGCGTTTCGGGGTCGGTGCGGTGAGCCTTAAACAAGGCGTGGTAAATACGGTAAAATATTGTTTCGTTGCGAGTTAGGTCGGCAGGCGAAGTAATCGGACCGGCGTGAGCGTTTAGTTGGTCGTCGCGCAGACAGTCTTGCCCGTATTGATAAAGTTCTGTTTGATAAACCTTTATGAAATTTTCCAACAAGCGCGAAATCTCCTTTGCAGTGTCCTTTATGCGGTGACGGTATTGTCCACGTCGGTGTTCGAGCACCTCTTTTTCCTTGCCGTCGAATAGGAATGTATCGTCAACCTCTTTTTCGGCAGATTTTAATTCTTCTTGCAACGATTTGATACCATTGATTTTAGCATCTATATCGTAATGTTTTACTTTAATAAGTTCCTCCTTTGAATTGTGCGAATAGATAATGTCGGGGAAAAAGCCGTTAAGTTTTTGATAGAAAGCAAAAACGCTATTGTAGATATTCTGATTGGTGGCGCACACGTGCTCGGCATCAAAAGCCAATATATTCTTACGGCACTGGTCAAGCATAAGCGAAAACATAAACGGATCCCAAAGGTTGTCGATATTCACGTGCTGCAAAAACTGCAACAGACTCAACCTCTCGTGCTTGCGGCGAATTTCGGGAAACATACTGCGCATCACCTCATCATCGGGCAATTTTCGCTGCACCATATCCCAATCTATGGGCGAATCTATCATAGAGGCAATTTTGTGGCAACGTGTTTTGGCAATCTTGTTCCAAAGTCCGAGAAAACCAGCACGCAGCACACTCTCTCTGCCCGAAGGCGACGATTCACCTTTGCGGGTTTTAACAGTTACGCTGCAAACTGATATTACCTGAACCTTGTCGCCAATCTCTTTGCGTATCTGGCTCTTAATCTGATTGATAACATCATCGTCCACAAGGTCTTTTTTGGTGAGAAGAATTATCAC
>JAFWTP010000237.1 GCA_017518845.1 Neisseriaceae bacterium | reverse complement strand
CCTGCCAACAAATCCCGCACCGCACCGCCAACAATATAGGCTTCAAAACCCGCTTCCTGCAATGCTTTGACGGTTTTAAGTGCGTATTTAGGCAGCATTTTTTATTGAACCCCAAAATCTGCCGCACGCACCCCTTTTTTATGTGATTTCGGTAGTAATTTTTGAATTATTTTTTTAATCATGTTTCAACTAATCGTTAAAATATTTGATGGATTCTGATTTGACAATCCATGCAAAAGCAAAAAATTCTAATATCCAAAATTCGTTAATCATGGTAAATGGAAACCAGTCGGGTATCCACGAAAAGAAATTAGTTAAACTATATAATAATTGCAACACCAAACAAAATAATATAGCACTGCCGCAAATACGATAAATCGTATTACGCAATTTTTTTTGTTGCGTCATCTCATTACCGCTTAATGTAAATAATAATAAGATATTGATACCAAAACAAAAAAATAAAACAAATGCCGATATATTATGAAGAATAGAACTGGTTGCCATCGGTAATTGAAACAAGCCTAATTTTTCAGGAGCACCGATGGTATCAGTCGGAAAAATAATAACGCCCAAACACATTACGGCTTGAATCATTGCCATTAACCTATCACGCCAATCATAACCACGATACGATAAAAAAAACACCGCTGTGGAAAATAATAAACCAATCATACAAATATTAGAGTTGGCAAAAAAAGTTTCGCTAATGGATTTATACCAATGCGGCGGATTGGTGTCCTTTCCAAACAAACCAAACAACACCGCAGACGGTGCCAATAACGCACACATTAAACCCAACATACGGCGTTGATACAACATTGAATTAAGTTCTACATTTTTCATTTCGCATTTTCCATAAATAGTTGATTGTAAAATATTTTCAGGCTGCCTGAAAACATTTAAGCACAATCCCAGTGATAAAGCACCCTTGAAAAATCTCGTTTTTTCAAATCGTCCAAAGTAATAAAGAAATTACCCACGCCTGCGTCTCCCCACAGAATGCCGTTTTTGCTATCTATTTGTAATAACAAGATATTATGCTCTGCCAGTGGTTCATCGTAGCGTGGGTCTTCTTGCGTAAAAAATGCATAACCGCCGATATGGTGTCCTGCCGTGCTGTTGTGCAATTTGTCGTACGCTTCTTCTTCGATTAAATCAAGCAATTCATCATCTTCATCGAACTCAATTTTTAATTTTTCTGCGGTTGTTTTGAACAATTTTTCAAAACGATAATCGCCAAGCCCCATAGATTGCGTGCCTAAATCAAACGACAGTTGATATTGCGTATCGCCTAACGGCATATTTTCTAATGGAATAGCCAAATTAAGCACTTCTTTTTCGCTGATATTTGGATTAACGCTTGCGTGATAAACCACGCGATAGCCCTTTTGCGATAAAGGGATATCCGTGTCCAAACCTGCTAAATCATCGTTGCTAATAAAAAACTGCAACAAGCCTGTTGTGGGAAAATCGGGCAGGCTCGGCAGTTCCGCCAAATCAATTTGGGCTAATAAGGCTAATTTTTCGCCATTGTTATCAACAGGATACGGCATTTCAGGCAGCCAGTAAGGCACGCCGCCAAATTTGCTTGCGGTTAAGGGCAGTTTCTTGGCTTTTTTGGGCTTAATTTTAATAATCGGCGTGGCGGTGTCTTTTTTAATTTGCGACAACACTTTTTTGGCTTGTTTTTCTTCGTCCGTTAAGGGGCGTTTTTTATTTTTGCTTTGTTCGTATTGCTCCAAAGCGTTTGTATAACGAGCAAAACAGGTTAATTGTTGAATTTGTTCAGGAATATCATTCAGACTATTGCAGCCGATTATTTCAAATTTCCTTAATTTGGGTAATTGTGCAATACTTGCAGGCAGTGAAGATAATTTTCTACAATTTTGTATCTCCAAATCTTTTAATTCGGCAAGTTGTCCTATACCATTTGGTATGCTTATCAATTCAGATAATTGACTAATGTGTAATTTTTTTAATTTTGTTAATTCCTGAATACTGTCAGGCAAATGGTTTAAAATAGTTTTTCCTTTACCGCTAATGGATAATTTTTTTAATTGATTTAATTTGCCGATATTTTTAGGTAATTCAGCAAGATTAGCACAAGAATTGACATATAACTCTGTTAATTCTGTTAATTCAACAATGCTTTCAGGAAGTTTTTTAATACCACATTCATATATACTTAAAAAGCGTAAATTTTTTAATTGCCCCATGCTTTCAGGCAGCGTAGTAAGTGTTCTGCAACCATATAAAGTTAAATTTTCTAATTGTGTGAGATATTGAATGCTGTTTGCTAATTTATCTATACTAAATGTATAGCCATAAATAAATATTTTTTTAACTTGTGTTAAATATTTTTTGATTTCCGCCTGTGTTGTCATTTGCGAAAAATCAGGTTTTTTATTCGCATTACCGATAGTAACATTAGGATTAGCCAAAAATTTTTTTAATTCATCAATTTCTTCGGCGGTCAATTCAAAATCTTGTTGCGTATTCATTTGTTTTTTCCTTGATAAAAAGTTGAAAAATAAGCCTTTCAGGCAGCCTGAAAGTTTAATGTTGCATTGCCTGTTGCACGGCACGGGCTAAAAAGCCTGACCGTGTTTCGTGGTGTTGAGCCACATATTCATCGACTTGTTTTAACAAATATTCCGACCAACTCACATTAAACCGCACCTGTTTGGTAAAAACCGTTTCATCAACCGCAATCATCGCCCACAAAACAGCGTCTTTATATTCAGGATTTAAGCGGTGTTCTTGTATAGATTTTGACTTATTATTCAAAGGGATACCTGCGTCCAACAAACCTTCAATATGAAATTGTGCTAATTCATGTGCGTCTTGAATGACTTCTTCAATCGTATCGCCAACAGGATATGCCCCTGCCAAATCAGGAATAATCGCCCCAAAATTGCTTTGGTCGCTGTCTTGAAAAATAGCAATCGGATAATAAATCATTGTTTTTCCTTGTCTAAAATTTTAAGCCTGATTTGCGTTTTGCGTCTGCAACTTGGTGTTTGGAAACTTCCTTCTCTGGGTGAGATAGCGTAATCACAGAAGGCACGCCGTCTTTGCGTAACTGATGATGAGAACCCTTGACACGCATGACTTTCCAACCGTCTTGTTCAAGCAATTTAATCAGTTCCTTACTGGTCATTTTCTGCCCTTGTTGTTGTGTGTATTTTTACACACAAAATAAACACATGTCAATTTAGGATAAATCAGTTTCAGGCTGCCTGAAACTATTGTTCTGCCCACAACCGCCGTACTCGTGCTAAATCATCAAGAGTATCCACGCCTGCATGGGGGATAATGGCGGTTTTCATCACGCCGATTTTTTCGCCGTGCCACAGCACCCGCAACTGTTCTAATTTTTCAATTTCTTCCAATGGCGATTGTTCAAGTTTTTGATAATTCAACAAAAACGGAACACTATACGCATAAATGCCGATATGCCGCAACACCGAAATTTGCGTGGGCATTTCTTTTGCACCGCTGTCGCGTGGGTAGGGGATTGTCGCACGCGAAAAATACAAGGCATTGTCGTTTTTATCCAACACCACTTTCACAATATTCGCATTGTGAAATTCATCAATAGAATCAATCGTATGTGCAGCAGTCGCCATAGGCAGATTGCGTGAAATAAAAAAGTTTGCCAAATCATCAATAATTTGCGGATTGATTAAAGGCTCATCGCCCTGCACATTGATAATCGGCATATTTTCAGGCAGCCCCAACAGCGATACGGCTTGGGCTAAACGGTCCGTGCCGCTTTGGTGCGTTTTGTCGGTCAAAACCACTTCAATGCCATTTTCTTGGCAGATTTTGACAATTTTTTCATCGTCCGCCGCAACAACTATGCGAGCCGCACGACTTTTTGCCGCCGCATTTGCCGTTCGCACAATCAAAGGCTTACCGCCCACATCGGCAATAATTTTTTCAGGCAGCCGTGTAGAAGATAATCGAGCGGGGATAATAACGGTAAAAGGTTGATTTGACATATTATTTTTTCCTTAAAAAAGTTTCAGGCAGCCTATAAATAAGGCAGCCTGAAAAATTATTCATCTAAACGCCGTGCTTCGTTTTCCAACATCACAGGAATACCGTCTTTAATGGGAAATGCCAACTTGGACGCTTTGCAATGCAATTCTTGCAATTCGGGTTTATATTCCAAAGCCCCTTTGCACACAGGGCAAACCAAAACTTCTAAATATTTGTTTTCCATAATGTTTTAACCTTTCAGGCTGCCTGAAACAGCGTGCGATTAACACGCAACCAAAGTGCCTTCATCTTCGCCCATGACCACGCGTTTTAACGCACCTTGTTTGAAAATGCCAAACACGGTAATGTTTAATTTTTGTTCGCGACACAAAGCAAACGCCGTTGCGTCCATCACTTTTAACTGCTTGCTAATCGCTTCATCAAACGATAACGATTGATAACGCGTTGCCGTTGCGTCTTTTTTCGGGTCGGCGGTATAAACGCCATCGACATTTGTTGCCTTTAACATCACATCGCAATTCATTTCCACGCCACGCAAAGCGGCAGCGGTGTCTGTGGTAAAAAACGGATTGCCTGTGCCTGCAGCAAAAATCACCACTTTGCCTTCTTCCAAATACTGAATGGCTTTGGGGCGAGTGTAAGTTTCTGCCACTTGCTGCATGGCTAACGCTGACTGCACGCGGGCATGTACACCGATATTTTCAAACGCTTCTTTCAGTGCCAGTGCATTCATCACTGTGGCTAACATACCCATATAGTCCGCTGTGGCTCGCTCCATACCATTTGCCGCACCTGCCATACCACGAAAAATATTACCGCCGCCCACCACAACGGCAACCTGAACGCCCAAATCCACAATTTCCTTGATTTGAGCCACAATACTCATCACCACTTCACGGTTAATGCCAAACGAATCCGTACCCATCAAGGCTTCGCCCGACAGTTTCAACAAAATACGGCGGTATTTGGGAGATGACATACAATCCTTCTTTCTGAAAATATGCAAGTTGCTTATTATAACGCTTTGGCTTGTTTTCTGAAATGCTGACACAAATTTTTCAGGCAGCCTGAAAGTTGATGATAGTCAATTCAGACCAAAAGCAGACAAGGCGGCGAGACAACGCAATATGGTTTGGGTATGAATTGACTATAAAAGTTATGGGTTTTTTTGTTGCGTTTTATATTAAAATAAGAGCCTGTGCAAGATTTATCAATGATTAGGAGTTACTCAATGCCGACTGCATTAGAAACTTATTCTGTTAATTTGCCCCCAACGCTGATACAAAAAATGGACGCAATTTCCGAACGCTTGGAGCGTTCTCGTGATTGGGCTTTGCGTCAAGCCGTATCTTCTTGGGTTCGCCAAGAAGAAGAAAAACACCGCCTTATCTTGGAAGCGTTAGACGATGTTGATAATGGGCGTTTGCTTGAACACAGTAAAATAATTGAGTGGGCGAAAAACTTAAATGCAGAAACTGTACTGGACTGAAAAAGCAAATAGCGACTTGTTGCGGTTGTATGAGTTTCTCTTTCCTGTTAATCCCAAAGCCGCAATCGAAGTTGTCAATAAACTCACAACCGCACCTGATATATTGCTTGAACAATGCCGAATAGGCGAACAACTCTTTGAATACGAACCACGAGAAGTCCGAAAATTTTTAGTCGGCAAATACGAAATGCACTACGAAATTCAAAACGACAACATTATCATCTTACGCATTTGGCATACAAAAGAAGATAGGTAACCTATAACGAAAGTTTTCAGGCTGCCTGAAAATTTTTTAAACCGTTTTCATCTTCCGTGCATAAACGGCTGTTGCGATGATTAGGCAAATGCTGCCAAATGCGGTTAATTTCAGGATATTCGGCAGAATTTCGGCGATTGTGGCTCGATTTAAAAGTAAGTTTTCAAATCCCGACAAGCCCCATGCCATTGGCGAAATTTGCGATAGGGTTCGCATCAAATCAGGCATCACAAAAGACGGCACCATAATGCCGCCGATGGCTGCCATTAAAATAATGCCGCCCACGCCAAGCACCGCCGCGTGTTCTGTGGTTTTGGCGACAATGCTCACCAACAAACCATAGCCCAAAGCGGCAAAACTAATCGCCCATGAAAGCAACAAATAATCTTTCAGGCTGCCTGAAAGTTGTAGGGCAGGAATAGATAAATGCGGCAAAAGCCACACGCCAACCGCAATCATCAGCAAAAACTGAATTTGATTGATTAAAAAATAAGGCACAAATTTGGCGGCAATCAACTGCCACGCCGCCGCAGGAGAAAGTCGTAAGCGTATGATTGTATTGGTATTTTTTTCCATAATCATCACATTCGATAAGGGAATCAGAATAAAAAACATACCAAAAATCAACCACGCAGGTACGCTGTGTTGCACTGAATTAGGGCGTTGCGTTGCTTGCCCTGTGCCGTCTATAAATTGTGCATTAAATTGTTGTTGTTCTAAATATTTTGTAACATTATCAATGCGTTGTGTGTTTTTTTCTTGATATTGTTCGTTGATAATGTTTTGAAATGGGGCGGGCACAGTATCGGGCAAATCCAACGCCGTTTGTTTGTCTTGGTTAAAATATGCTTGCAAACGCGTTTCGGTATATTGCTGACGCAACACGCCTTGAATGCCTGCTAATTTGGCTCGGTCGATATTCGGACGAACCACAAGCGACAAAGGCTGTTCATCTTCTAATGCACCAAGCGTGGCGTTTGGGTTAATCAGCACCATTTCGCGGTCAGTGTGGCGAATAATTTCTTTGGCTTGTTCGTTTATATCCGACAAGGCTGCCTGAAAATCAATCTCAAAACCCTGTTGATTCAATTTTTCCGCTAAATCCTGATTTAAGGCGTTATCCGCACTTCCCAACAACACCGCCGCAACGCCTTTGTGCGGGTCGTTGTCGTTATTTAACGCCGCCGACATAATCAGCATAAACACCAAAGGCAGGGCAAACAGCACCGTCAAACCGTGCAAATCTCGCCACAGCAATTTGAATTCTTTAATAATGGCAGTCAAAAGCATATTTTTATTTCGTTAAGCAAAACAGCATTATACAAGTTTCAGGCTGCCTGAAACATTTTGAAATAAAATAAGCATAAGAGAACTTTTATAGTCGTTTCAGAGCAAAAGCAGGCAAGGCAACGAGCCGCAGACAGTATAAAATAATACGGCAAGGCGAAGCAACGCTGCATGATTTTACTGTGAATCGACTATAAAATATGGATTGCCACGCCGTGATTTCATCACTACTCGCAACGACACTGCTTTTTGTTTCAGGTTGCCTGAACAACAATTTTTATCAATTCCCCATAAAAAAATCCGCTGGCACAAAGGAATTAAATGCCAGCGGTAATCATTGCAGGGAAAACGTCTTACTCACTACATGTATCGCTATTACAAGAGATACACAAAAGTGTAGGACGCACGCACTGACAAAAAGTTCAAAAAATACTCAATTTTTTTAATAAGTTTTTGATTATATTGTTTATTTTATTATATTTATTAGCGTTCAGGCTGCCTGAAAGTTTTTTCCAAACAAAAAGGGCGTTTTTTACACGCCCTTGGAATCATACCCAAAAACAATCAGCAATTAGTCTGCTTGACGGCGGATTGCTGTGGGGATTTCAAAATCGTCCAAAATGGCATTGTCTTTGAACGATTCTGCGGTTAAGTTCAAACCACGCGTGCGACCACGACCGCTGCGACCTGATTGGATTACGCCACCAAAACCGTTGCCGCCTGCCACTGCGTCATCAGTGCCTGTTTTTTGACGAATGCTCAAATTAGGTTGTTGTGCATTAGCCTCTTGCAAGCCTGTGGCAACCAAAGTAACGCGAATGGTGTCTTCGTCCAAGGTTGGGTCTTCGGCTGTGCCGTATTTCACATCAACATCGGACGCGGCACTGTCGTCAATAATCCGCATCACTTCTTGGTATTCGGACATTTTCAGGCAGTGTGGTGCAGTAGTAATGCTCACCAACACGCCTCTTGCACCGTCTAATGAAGTGTTGTCTAACAAGGGGCTGGAAATGGCTTGTTCGGTTGCGGTTCTGGCACGGTCAGGACCAGACGCTTCGGCAGAACCCATCATTGCTACGCCTGCGATGCTCATAACATTGCGAATGTCGGCAAAGTCGATGTTAATCAAACCAGGGCGAGTTACGATTTCGGTAATGCCTGTTACGGCGGAGCATAATACATCGTCTGCGGCTTTGAATGCTTCACGCAAGGTGATGTCTTGACCTAATGAATCCAACAATTTGTCGTTCGGAATAACGATGAGCGAATCGACATGTTCTTTCAATACTTCAATACCCGATTGTGCCACTTTTTGGCGTTTGCCTTCGTATGCGAAGGGGCGAGTAACCACGGCAACGGTTAAAATGCCTAATTTTTTCGCTACTTCTGCTACCACAGGAGCCGCACCTGTGCCTGTGCCGCCACCCATACCTGTGGTGATAAACACCATATGCGCACCTTCTAATGCTTCTTCAATCGCTTCGCGTGCTTCTTCTGCGGCACGGCGACCGATTTCAGGGTTTGCCCCTGCACCTAAACCTTGTGTTAAACGAATGCCTAATTGAATGCGTTTATCGGTTAAACTCATTTTCAGGGCTTGTGCGTCTGTGTTGGCACTGATAAATTCCACGCTACCGTGTGCGTGTTCTTGTTCTTCCGATGCCAAACCAGTATTCACCATATTGTTAATGGCGTTGCAACCGCCACCACCGATACCGATAACTTTGATGTGTGCACCGCCAACGGGTTCTGTTAATGCATTGCTGTATTGCAATTCTGCCATAATTATCCGCTCCTTAAATTCGGGTATTGTTAAAAAACACTGTATTGTAACCGATATAAAAAATAAATGGTATATTTTTTATTAAAATATTTTGATTTTTTTACATTTTTGGCTTTATTAGCCGATATACTTTGTTGCAGAAATGATACATATATTAACTAACCATTTGATATACAATAAAAAATATATTAAGTATGGTCAGTTAATTTAATTTCATTTTATTGCGTGTTATTGTTGTATTTTTGCTATTTAAAAAAATCATTTTTTGTTTTTTTATTCGACTGTTTGCTTGTGGATAAAATATATTTCCCATATTTCAACCTTTTCAGGCAGACAACAAGGGGATTTATTGCTGATAAAACGATTTTTTATCAGCAAAGTGGGATTTTTCGCCAAAAAAATGCGTTTTTTATTTATGTTGATAAATATTTTTGTAGGTAATGAATACATTCACGCACTAATTGCGGTCCTTGATAAATCAAACCACTGTAAATTTGCACCGCAGACGCACCATTTTGTAATTTAGCCACCGCGTCTTCACCACTTGAAATGCCGCCAACTCCGATAATCGGAATGGCAAATTCATTGGGCGGATTTAAATGTTTGCTTAAAATAGACAACACTTCATTTGCTTTGTTTTTCAAAGGGCTGCCTGAAAGACCACCTGCTTCATTCGATAAAGGGTGATTGCCCAAAGACGATTTATCCACCGTAGTATTTGTGGCAATCACACCGTCTATTTGATGATGACGCACTGCTTTGGCAATGGCGATGATTTGATTTTCATCTAAATCGGGGGCAATTTTTAACACAATCGGCGTGTATTTATTGTGTTGGTTTGCCAAATCGTTTTGGCAAAATTTGATTGCTGCCAATAATTGATTTAATTCATCTTCCGCTTGCAGCGAACGCAAGTTTTTGGTGTTTGGAGACGAAATGTTAATTGTAATGTAACTTGCTAATTCATAAGCCTTTTTTAGGCAAATCAGGTAATCATCAACCGCATTTTCAATCGGCGTAGTGGCATTTTTGCCAATGTTAATGCCCAATACACCGTCATATTTAGAGCGTCTAATATTCGCCATTACTTTATCAATACCGTGATTATTAAAACCCATACGGTTGATAATTGCAGCCTGTTCAGGCAGCCTGAATAAGCGTGGCTTGGGGTTACCCGCCTGCGGTTTGGGCGTTACCGTGCCAATTTCAATAAAACCAAAACCCAACGCCGCCAGAGCGTCAATAAATTCACCGTTTTTGTCCAACCCTGCCGCCAAGCCCACAGGGTTAGGCAGGGTCATATCCATTAACTTGCACGGCACTTTGGGCGTGGGCGAGCCAAACGGGTCAAGGTGCAATTTATGTAAGAAATTCAAGCCATTTAACGCCGCCAAATGCGAGCGTTCCGCGTCCATTGAAAATAAGATTTTTTGCAAAAACGGGTAATTCATATGTTTGTTCGCTTTCAGAAACAAGTTTCAGGCTGCCTGAAAATTCAGTACTATATATATTATATATGTACTATATATAAATAGATTGAAGTTTTATATTCAGGCTGCCTGAAATTTGTGGGAACTTCTAAAAATTGAAAATCCGAGTGTCATTGCGAGATTTTTCCGTAGGAAAAATCGTGGCAATCCAGTTTTGCCGTTAGGCAAAACAAACGCCGTAAGGCGTTTTAACGACATTGCATTATGCCTTGTCCGTTACCTAAATTGCATAAGAAACAAAGTATTACAACGCCTTGCGGCGTTGGTTCAAACCTGTCGGTTTGAACTGGATTGCCACGATTTGAACGAAAGTTCAAATCTCGCAATGACACTTGATTTTTTAATTTTATATAGTCGGTTCACAGCAAAATCAGTCAAGGCGGTAAGCCTGCGACAGTATAAACAATACGGCAAGGCTTTCCCAACGCTGAATGGTTTTGCTGTGAATTGACTATAAAAGTCCCCATATGTACTATGTATAGTAGATTGAAATTTTATATTCAGGCTGCCTGAAACTTATTTTTGTGCATAATTTCTTTTCCCAAACAAAGCACTGCCAATGCGAATATGTGTTGCCCCATATTCCAACGCCCAGAGCCAGTCGCCCGACATGCCCATAGACAGTGTATCTAATTGAAATCCTTGATTATTTAGCGAAATAAACAACGCATGCATTTTTTGCATTTGTTGTTTCACCGTTATCTCATCTGCGTCTGATGCCACTGCCATTAAACCACGCAGGTTTAATTGTGGTAATGTTTTGATATATCGACAAAATTCAAGCACTTCGCCTGCTGCCAAACCGTGTTTTTGCGTTTCGCCCGAAATATTCACTTCCACGCACACTTGCAGGGGCGGTTTATTTTCAGGGCGTTGCTGCGACAGTCGCTCGGCAATTTTTTCGCGAGAAAGCGTATGCACCCAATCGGCATTTTCTGCCACAAGGCGGGTTTTATTCGACTGAATATCGCCGATAATATGCCACACAATGCTTTCAGGCAGCCTGAAAACTTTTTCTTGCCACTCTTGAATATAATTTTCGCCAAAATGCCGTTGTCCCAAATCATACAAGGCTTGAATATCGCAGGCAGGAAAAGTTTTACTCACCGCAATTAAACAAATATGTTCAGGCAGCCTATTTATGGCAACTGCCGATTGTGCTATTTTTCGTTGCAAATCAACATAGCGTTGGGCTAATGTGTTTTCCATTTTGTCTCTTTGCTGATAAAAATGAAACAATTTTAACGATTTTTCCCATTATTTTGCCGATATTTATCACCCTTTTTGTCTTGCCGTGTTAATATCTGACAGTTAGAATTTCTTTTTTTATTGTCCTGAAATTGAGGCTGACTTATGCATATTACCGACTTATTAGCATTTGCGGTGCAAAATAAAGCGTCTGACTTGCACATCAGTACAGGTTTGCCGCCGATGATTCGTGTGCATGGCGAAATGCGGCGTATTAACTTGCCTGCGACCACTACCGAAGACACATTCGGTATGATTACCGACATTATGAACGACTCGCAACGCAAGGCATATCAACATAACTTGGAAACCGACTTTTCATTTGAGTTGTCTGGTGTTGCACGTTTCCGTGTGAATGCGTTTAATATCAATCGCGGTCCTGCGGCGGTGTTCCGTACCATTCCGTCCGAAGTATTGAGTTTAGAGCAATTAGATTGCCCCAAAATCTTCAAAGATATTTGCGATACACCGCGTGGCTTGGTGTTGGTAACAGGACCTACGGGTTCAGGTAAATCCACCACGCTGGCGGCGATGATTGACTACATTAACGAAACGCAACCTTGCCATGTCTTAACGATTGAAGACCCAATCGAGTTTGTACATCAATCGAAAAAAGCCTTGATTAACCAACGCGAATTACACGAACACACCCACAGTTTCGACAACGCCTTGCGTTCGGCTTTGCGTGAAGACCCTGATGTGATTCTCGTGGGCGAGATGCGGGATATTGAAACCATTCGTTTGGCACTGACCGCTGCCGAAACAGGGCACTTGGTGTTTGCCACCTTGCACACCACAGGGGCTGCCAAAACCGTTGACCGTGTTGTGGATTCATTCCCAGGCGGCGAAAAAGATATGATTCGTACCATGTTATCCGAATCTTTGCGTTCAGTAATTTCGCAAACCCTGTTGAAAAAACGCGACGGTTCAGGACGGGTTGCCGCTTTTGAAATCATGATTGCCACCCCTGCGATTCGTAACTTGATTCGTGAAAACAAAATCGCCCAAATGGGTTCGATGATTCAAACGGGTCAGCAATACGGCATGCAGACACTCGACCAAGCCTTATCGGCATTGCTCAAAAAAGGTCAGATTTCTATCGAAACAGCGCGTTCCAAAGCCCAAAACGCCGCCAATATCGGTTAATTTCGCAAGGAGTAAGCAAAAATGGCAAACGAAAACAATCTTGATGAAAACATGGAACTGGCACCTGCAACCCCACAACAAATACAAGAAGAAAGCAGTATCGTAGAATCTTCCGCCAAAAAAATGCAGTTGGCACAGGCAACCACCGCCGAATTAGTTGCCAATTTTGAAGATGAATCTTTACGCAATGCAGGTTCCATTTGTCGCAGTAATCCGCATTTACAACGGGCATACAAAACGCTGTTCAAAATTATGAAATATGCGGCAGAACACAAAGCGTCCGATATTTTTATCGCACCAGGTTTCCCGCCCGCAGTGAAAATCAACGGTACCATTATCCCGATTGCAGAAAAACCATTCTCACAAGAAAATACGCGTGATATTGTGTATTCCACCATGTCTGAACGCATGATTCACCAATTTGAAAAAGAGTTGGAACTGAACTTCGCACACCGTGCCACTGACGAAGTGCGTTTCCGTTGCAATGCCTATCACGAACAAAACCGTGTCGGCATGGTAATGCGTACCATCAGCACCAAAATTGCCACTTTGGACGAGTTGGAATTACCACCCGTGCTGAAAACTTTGGCAATGAAACGCCGTGGTTTGATTATCGTAGTGGGTGCAACAGGTTCAGGTAAATCCACTTCTTTGGCAGCGATGGTTGATCACCGCAATGAACGCTTACCCGGTCACATCATCACCATTGAAGACCCGATTGAATTTGTGCATCAGCATAAAAAATCCATCGTAACCCAACGCGAAATCGGCATTGACACCATTGACTGGCACGAAGCCTTGAAGAGTGCCATGCGTGAAGCCCCCGATGTGGTGATTGTGGGTGAGGTGCGTGACCAAGAAGCGATGAGCCACGCGATGGAATTGTCGCAAACAGGGCACTTGTGTATGTGTACCCTGCACGCCACCAACTCCAACCAAGCGATTGAGCGGGTAATTAACTTCTATGACGAAATGCGTCATGCCCAAATCTTTATGGACTTGTCGTTAGACTTGGCAGCGATTATTTCGCAACGGATTATCCGCCGCAAAGACGGTTCAGGTCGTGTAGTGGCAATGGAAGTGATGTTAAACACCCCAGCGGTTGCCGAACTCATCTTAAAAGGCAACATCGGCGGCATTAAAGACATTATGAACCGTTCTGATGACGAAGGCATGCAAACCTTTGACCAACACTTATTCCAGTTGTACAAAGACGATGTTATCAGTTATGACGAAGCCATTATGAACGCCAACTCTGCCAACAACTTGCGTTTGGAAATCAAGTTGTACGAAGAGGGCTTGGATCAAGGCCAACGCGCTCGCCGTATCGAAAAAATGGACTTAATGTAATTATCTGTTGTATGCCAAACCCTTTCAGGCTGCCTGAAAGGGTTTTTATTTCAGGCAGCCTGAAAAGCAATTAACAATGAGCAATGATTAAGTCAAGCCTACGGCTTGACGGATATATTAAGATAACGCTTCGACTATCTTTTAAGGCAACCTGAAAGGTTTGTCGAAGTGTTATCTAAAAATAAACCGTTTTGCCGTAAGGCAAAACATAAAACCCATTGCTCATTGCTCATTGCTAATTAGTTAATTGCTCATTGAAAACCACTTTCTTTCTAAAATACTCAATAAAAACACAATTTTCCTTTTCAGGCTGCCTGAAAATGTTTTAAAATATGTCCCTTTATAATTTGAATATTTGGAAAAGTATATGGGCTTTCTTCAAGGCAAAAAAATACTCATCACGGGAATGATTTCGGAACGCTCGATTGCGTATGGCATTGCAAAGGCGTGTCATGCACAGGGGGCGGAGTTGGCTTTTACTTTTGTGGTTGATAAATTAGAAGACCGCATTCGCAAAATGGCAGCGGAATTTGGTTCGGACATTGTGTTGCGGCTTGATGTACAAAGCGATGACGACATTAACAACCTGTTTGTGGAATTAGGCAAACGCTGGGACGGTTTGGACGGCTTGGTGCATGCCGTGGCGTTTGCACCCAAAGAAGCGTTGGACGGCAACTTTTTGGACAATATCAACCGCGAAGCGTTTCGCATTGCCCACGATGTTTCGGCGTATAGCCTGCCTGCATTAGCCAAAGCCGCACGGGGTATGATGGCAAACCGCAACGCCGCTTTGTTAGCCTTAACTTACTTGGGTGCGGTGCGTGCCATTCCGCATTACAATGTCATGGGTTTAGCCAAAGCGTCTTTGGAAGCGTCCATTCGCTACACCGCCGCCGCAGTGGGTCGTTCTGGCATTCGCTGTAACGGCATTTCCGCAGGCCCCGTGAAAACCATTGCCGCGTCAGGCATTGCCGACTTTAACAAATTGCTGAAAATCGCTGCCGATAATAATATTATGGGTCGCAATGTAACCACAGAAGAAATCGGCAACGCCGCCGCATTCTTGCTGTCGGATTTAGCGTCAGGCATTACAGGCGAAATTACTTATGTCGATTGCGGTTATAGTGTGAATGCACTGTCGGCAGAAGGTGCTTGATTTTATGTAATATTATTTTTCAGGCAGCCTGAAAACTTAAAAAAGACGGTTTCAAAACCGTCTTTTTTTATTATGCCCAAAATTAAGCCGTGAGTAAATTTAACGCTTCTTGATATTTTGCCACGGTTTTGGCGATAATTTCCGCAGGCACTTTGGGGGCGGGGGGTTGTTTGTTCCAGCCTGCTTGTTCCAACCAGTCGCGGATAAATTGTTTATCAAATGACGGCGGATTAGTACCAACTTGGTAGGACGATTTTGGCCAAAAACGGCTGGAATCAGGTGTGAGTACTTCGTCCATTAAAGTTAGCACGCCGTTTTCGTCCAAGCCAAATTCAAATTTGGTGTCGGCAATGATAATGCCGCGACTTTCGGCGTGGCTTGCCGCGGCTTTGTATAAGGCAATCGCTTTGTCGCGTACTTGTACTGCAATGTCATAGCCTAAAATATCGGCACAAGTGTTAAAGTCAATATTTTCGTCATGCTCGCCTACTTCGGCTTTGGTCGATGGCGTGAAAATCACTTCGGGCAGTTTTTGGGCTTCTTGTAGATTTTCAGGGAGCCTTATGCCGCAAATTGAACCTGTTTTTTTGTATTCTTTCCAGCCGCTGCCTGAAATATAGCCCCGCACAATGGCTTCGCATTTAATCGGCGTTAAGCGTTTGACCACCACCGCACGCTTTTCAATCGTCTTGGCAATATCCGCAGGCAGAATGTCGAACACCGTTTCGCCTGTAAAATGATTGGGCAGAATGCCTGATAATTTGGCAAACCAAAAGTTGGAAATGGCGGTGAGAATTTCGCCTTTGCCATGAATGGGGTCAGGCAAAATCACATCAAATGCGGATAAGCGGTCGGTGGCAACCAT
>JAFWTP010000236.1 GCA_017518845.1 Neisseriaceae bacterium | reverse complement strand
CGGCAATCTCGGCAGGGGTTTCTTCGGTTTTGATGAGCAGGGCAATGGCTTCGCCTTTTTTGTCGTCAGGCACATTCACTGCACAGAATGGTGCGTCATCGCCCAAAACGCGGGTAATGTTTTCTTCTACGCTGCCCAAACTAATCATTTCGCCGCCGATTTTGGCAAAGCGCGAATAGCGATCGGTGATAAATACAAAACCTTGCTCGTCAATATGCCCTTTGTCGCCTGTTTTGTAGTAGCGAATGCCGTCTATTTCGCAGATGACTTCAGCGGTTTTTTCAGGGTCATTCAGGTAGCCTTTCATCACTTGCGAGCCGCCGATGACGATTAAACCGTCTTCATTCACAGGCAACTCTGCTAATGTATCGGGATTGACGATTTTGATAATCGTACCAGGCAAAGGTAAGCCCACACTGCCTATGCGGTTGAATGTGAGTTCTTTCAAGGTTTCGGGGTCGAGAATATTCGGCGTATTCACGGCAGCAACAGGGGCGGTTTCGGTTGCACCATAACCTTCGTAAATTTCGTGTCCGAATTTCAACTTGAACGCTTCTTTGACTTCGGGTTTGAGTTTTTCTGCCCCTGCGATAATCAGCCGCACGCTTTGAAACATTAAGGGGTGCAGTTTTTTATTGCGTGCATAGAGTCGGAAAAAGGTTGAAGTGCCAAAAATCAGCGTAGCGTGGTGCTGGGCTGCCATTTTGCCGATTGCCGCACCGTCTGTGGGATCGGGCACGCTAATCATTTTTAAGCCCTCGCACAAGGGCATGAGCGTGGTTACGGTTAAGCTGAATGAGTGGAAAATCGGCAGGGAGTTCAAAATGGCATCGCTTTTCTTAAAGTTAATTAAGTCGCTGATTTGTTTAATATTTGCCAAAATATTTTTGTGGCTTAATTCAATGCCTTTGGGTTCCCCCTCGCTGCCTGAACTAAATAAAATGGTTGCCGTGTCGTCCAAAGTTGCGGGCGTAAAATATAAGGTTTTTAACAGGGAGGTCGGCAACAACAGCACCGCTAACAAGGTTTTGATTTTATCGCTTTTGCTGATAACACTGCCCACTTGTTCGGCATAAATCGCTTTGCCGTCCAACAATTCTTTGAACGAAAAACCGCGTCCTTCGAGTTTGGTTAAGAATTTTTCCGAAGTAATCACCTTGTTAATGGCGGCTTTTTTCAACGCCGCTTCCATAGATTGCGGATTTAAGGTGTAGTTCAAATTCACAGGCACTTTGCCCATCACAAACAAAGCCATATTCACCAACGCCGCCGCTGTGGAACTGGGCAATAACACGCCGACATGTTCTTCTTTTTCAAGTAACTCTTTGAAAACTTTCACAAAAGAAAACACGCCAGTGGCAAATTTTAAGTTATTCAAATTCATGCCTGTGCTATCGACTGCGGCGGTTTTAAATAAATTGTCTTTGGCATTGTCCAACCAAATATTCATCAAAGGCTCTTGGCGAGATAAAAAATGCTCCCACGAAGAAAAAGACAATTCCAAAACTTTTTGTTTCATTTCAATATGATTCGGTTTATTGTCTAATGGTTTGCCAAAGGCAACAATAATATCTCTTTTATTGCGGCGGCGTGTAAGCGATTTATAATAACTTTCTGCACGACTAAAAGAAGAACCCCATAAACCCCGCAAATAAAATGGCACAATACACACTTTTTCCATATCAGCAATGGCTAATTCATAACCGCGTTGAAATTCGTTAATTTGTCCATTATAACTAATATGTCCCTCTGGAAATAATGCCACTACTTCGCCATTTTCCAATCGTGAGCGAATAGCGGCAAAACTATCTTTACTGGCACCTTTGCCAATCGGAATCACATTAAAGAATTTTAACAACCACGCCAAATACCATTTATTGTAGATACCTCGATACATCACAAATTTAATCGCACGCGGGGAGGCTGCCTGTAAAACCAACCAATCAATCCAACTAATGTGATTACCTAATAAAAGCACGCCGCCTCTTTGTGGTAAATTTTGCAAACCCTCCACATTAAAACGATAATTTGTTTTTAAAATCGGCAGTAATAAAATTCTTGTAAATAAATGAGGCACTTGTAAAATAGAATACACGCCGCTAATTAAACAAATGGCTGCCACAGTTAAAAATAAACCAGTGGTTGAAGTTTTAGTAATTTGCACTAAAATAACACTGGCAACCAAAAAGAGAATCATAAAAATATTTTGAATAAAATTATTGCCCGCAATAATTTTACCCATTTGTTTTTCAGGAGCAAGGTATTGAATAGTGGCATTTAATGGCACCAATAAAAAACCGCCCGAAATACCAAATAAGAAAGAGCAAACTCCCATAATCAGTGCATTTGCATGCGTGGCAAAAATAAAGAAAGAAATGCAAATTCCCAAAGCACCCACAGGAATAATGCCGTGTTCAATATGGTGTTTAGAAAGGCTGCCTGCAATCCACGAACCGACAATCATGCCCAAGCCCGACAAAGCCAAAATACCTTGTACAATCACCGTATTATCATCACCGAACGATGCTTTATAATGTGCAGGAAAAGCGGCAATCACCACTTGCGATACGCACCAAAATAAACTTAAACCAATAATAGAAAGCCAAATATTTCTATCTTGACGCACAATTTTCATATTTTCCATTAAATATTTTAAGGAAATATATTTTTTGAAATCAAATTGATTTTGTGCCGAATCTTTTTCAATGCCATATTCAGGCAGCCTAAATGCAAAAAATGCTTCGCCTGCACTAAATAAAACCAAGAAAATACCAATAATCCAAATATTAGATACAATTTGTTCAGGCGTATTCACACCGCCATAAAGATTTTCAAACGCAAAAGAGAAAATTAACGAGCCTGATAAAATAGCCACAACGGTGAGTGCTTGCACAATACCATTTGCTTGCCCCAATCGTTCCACACCCACAATCGACTTAATTAAACCATATTTAGCAGGAGAATAAATCGCACTTTGTGTGGCTAATATTAAAGTAAGCCCAAATGCAAGCCAAAATAATCCTGCCATATAAGACGCTAAAACCGCAAAAGAAATACCCACAGAAAATAAAGCGGCAATACGAATAACGCGTGTTTTATCGAATTTATCACTAATAAAACCCGCTGGTGAAAATAATAAAACAAACGGAATTAAAATCATGGCATTGACAATCGCCGTTAAAATAATTTGCGTATTGCCGTCATAACTTTTTAATAAAGTATTTTGAATGGTAATTTTATGGGCTAAATCCACGCAGGCATTTAAAAAAGCCACAATTAAATAAGGCATAAAACCACGAATTTTGAATATTCCGTTTTGAGTCATATTGATTTGCTCCAATCATATTTTTCAGGCTGCCTGAAAACAAGGAAAGAATATAACAAGAGAATGTATTTTGTGCAACCGTTTCAGGCTGCCTGAAAAAGTTACTGTCATTGCGAGCCGTGATGAAATCACGGCGTACGCAATCTCTCAACCACGAAGAACGGCAGGGCAGAAAGTCATTTAGGCTACCTGAAAAATAGTTGTATTACCGTTTTTCATAGTCAGGAGATTACCACGCCTTGAACTTTGTTCAAGGCTCGTAATGACGGTAATTTTTTTGTATGGTTTTTCAGGCAGCCTGAATGCGTTTGTATTTACAACCCCCCATACGAATGCAAGCCTGTTAAAAACATATTCACGCCGACAAAGGCGAATGTGGTGATGAGTAGTCCCAAAATTGCCCACCACGCTAACACTTTGCCACGCCAGCCTGCGACTAATCGCAAGTGTAGCCACACGGCGTAGTTAAGCCACACGATGAGTGCCCATGTTTCTTTGGGGTCCCAACTCCAATAACTGCCCCATGCTTCGGCTGCCCATAAGGCTCCCAAAATGGTGGCAATGGTGAAGAACAGAAAGCCCACGGCAACCGCTTTGTACATAATGTCTTCAATCGCGGCAGAAGACGGTAAGAAACTGTTTTCTTTGCCTTTTTTCTCGTTTGATAAGGCTTTTAATTCGGCGACACCCAGCATAGCTGCCAAGCAGAAACCGCCGTAGCCGACAAAGTT
>JAFWTP010000235.1 GCA_017518845.1 Neisseriaceae bacterium | reverse complement strand
TGCTGGTTTTTCTACTGCCACTGTTTTTGTTTCTGTTTTCTTGTTTTTACCTTTGCATGTTTTGGATTCCACTTTTTTAAACTCTAAATTCTTGATTTCTAATAAATAATAATCAATCAATTCGCGGGCGAGTGGAGCGGACGCTGCTCCCCAGCCGCCGTTTTCTTGCAATACAGCCACTGCAATTTGTGGGTCGTCAGATGGGGCAAAGGCGATAAACCATGAGTGGTCGCGGTGGCGTTCTTCAAGTGCAGCGGCGTTGTATTTCGCTCCTTGTTTAATTTGCACCACTTGGGCTGTGCCTGTTTTGCCTGACATAGGATAAGGCAAATCCACGCCCACACGCCACGCTGTGCCGCCTGCTTGCAACACTTTTCGCATACCGCCTTTGACATAATCAAAATGCTCTTGGGTGTAATCAATTTTGCGTGTTGGCTGCGTGCCGATTTGTGTAACCACGCCTGTTTCATGGTCGATGATTTCGGAAACCAAATGCGGCGGATACACCACGCCGTCATTTGCCAAAATCGCTGTGGCAAATGCCATTTGCAAAGGCGTGTAAGAATTATAGCCCTGTCCAATGCTGATACTCACCATATCGCCGCCTTGCCATTTTTGGGCTAATTTGCCTTGTTTTTCAAAGCGGCGTGCTTTCCACTCACGGGAAGGCAGAATGCCCATATATTCGTTGGGCAAGTCTATGCCTGTTTTCTGCCCAAAACCAAACGGAGCCATATATTTGGCAAACTTGTCAGGTCCCATTTTATAGCCCATTTGATAAAAGAAAGTGTCGGACGAAACTTGTATGGCTGTGGATAAATTCACGCGTCCATGCCCCGACTTGACGGAATCTCGGAAGACATGCGAAGTGCCAGGAATGCTCCACGCACCAGGTGCGGACACAAGGGTGTTTTCTTTCAGGGTGCCACTTTCTAATAATGCCATAGCCATAAACGGCTTGAATGTTGAACCTGGCGGATATAAGGCTTGGGTTACACGGTTGATGAGTGGGCGTTGCCAGTCTTCGTTGAGTGTTTTCCAAGTATCACTATCAATGCCGTTAATAAATAAATTGGGGTTAAAAGACGGTTTGGATACATAGGCCAAAACCGCACCGTTTTTGGGATTTAAGGCGATAATCGCCCCACGATTTTTGCCTAAAATCTCATCGGCTTTTTTCTGTACACGAAAATCCATTGCCAAGCGTAAAGTTTTGCCTGATTTGGGCGGTTCAACACGCAAAATGCGAGAAATATTGCCTTGTGCAAATTTTTCCGCTTCACGGTAACCTGGCTCGCCACGCAACTCGTTTTCATAGGTAAATTCCAAACCGCTTTTGCCAATGTGCGTTGCCCCACGATAATGTTCGCCCAAATTATTTTCGTTGATATGGTCTTGTTCTTTTTGGTTAATGCGTCCGATATAGCCGATAAAATGAGCAGTTAATTCGCCGTGCGGATATTCACGAAAAGTGCGGGCGTTAATTTCCACGCCTTTGAAACGAAACAATTCCCCTGCTAATTTTTGTGCTTCGTCTTGGGTTAATTGCATTTTCAAAGGAATATTGCCCAAACCACGATATTCTCTTTTAAATTTATTAAACTGCCGCATATCGGACGGTCGCAGGGTAACATATTCTTGCAAGGCGGCAACCATTTCGTCCATCGGTCGGTCTAATTGGTCAGGCACAATTTCCAAAGAAAACGCAGGATAATTGCGGGCTAAAACCACGCCGTTGGTATCAACAATATCGCCACGCACAGGAGCAATCGGTAAGAGCGTGGTGCTGTTGGCGTTCGCCTGTTGGATAAATTCATCGTATTTTTTAATTTGCAGCCAATAAAAGCGTGCCATCAAAACCGCACACAACAGCAAAACAAAACTCGACATCACGCCCACACGCAAACCAAAGCGTTGCCGATGATAGCGTTCAGTCGGCAATGCCTGATTGTCGTTTTTGGAAGATTTGCGTTTTGCCATTTAGTACATCTCGGAGCGTATATTGTCGAACAGCAGTCTATCCATGACCAGCCACAGTAGGGCGGCAATCACAGGCGGCAGGAAAAATAACAGGCTAACGGTTGATTGCGACACCACTAACCACGCCCCCAACATTGCCACACGAGCCGTCATCAGCATACCAAATACCAAAAACGGCTGAATGAAATTGGACTGGTCTAAAAATTCATTTCGCCAGCGAATGGCAGGGAATAAGCCACATAAATAAGCAAAAGGGTGTAAGCCCAAAGGGGCACCCATTAACAAATCGCAACACACGCCCATTAGGAAAATGGCTAAAAATCGCACCGTGTCGGGCTTTTGTAAAATCCAAAAAATCAGCACCAAGCCTACCCAGTCGGGCATAAAAAAGTACAAGGGAAAAGGTAAGGGAATGGCGGTTAAAAGCAACGCCACGATACAACTGATAATAAGCCAAAGTGTGGTAGGATTCATTCGCGAGTAACCTTTTTGGTAGATTTTTTCTTGGGAGCGGCTTTTTTGCTTTTGATTTCTGCCGTAGGTTGTTTTTCTTCTGTGATTGCCGTAACTTCGGGCGGAATATGATTGCGTGGCAAAATCATCACAAAGCGAGCGGATAAAATGCGTCCGATAAACTCGGTTCGCACACGCAAATAGGGCGAGCCGTCTCGTGCAGGGTCGATATACGACACATTTGCCACAGGAATGCCCGCAGGATAAGAGTCATCAACGCCCGAAGTTAAAAGCACATCGCCTTCAACAATATCTTGATCGGCAGGAAAATAACGCAAATCCAAATATTCCGAAGTGCCGTAAATCAGCGTACGATAGCCCGTGCGAGCCACCATTACAGGAATCACGCTGTTACGATAATTGGACGGCGTAATTTGAGCATAATTTTTGCCAACCGCCGTAACCTGACCGATTAAGCCGTGTCCATCAATCACCGCTTGCCCTGCTTCAATGCCGTCTGCCGAACCCTTGTCGATAATAAATCGAGCCGCGGGCGTGCCACCTGCTGTGGCTAAAATATTCGCCGTAGTAACAGGCGTAATGCCGTGATGCGTTAAATTCAGCAAGCGTTTGAGTTCGATATTGTCTTGTTGAACCGATTGCAATAGCATCAGTTGTGCGGATAAGCGTTGATTTTCTTGTGTTAGGTGTTGATATTCATCGGCAGAATGCGTTTGGGCCGCAAGTTTCTGCACCGCAGTAACAGGCAAACCCGTCATTTGCCGCACAGGAGCGGCAATATCCACCATAGTGTCTTGGGTTTTTTGCGTCCAGCGAGAATACACATCAACGCCCATTAAAATTAAGGCGGCAGTTGCCCACAGCACAAATTGGGTAAATTGATGCGTTTCGTTTTGCGACATTGTTCAGTACTCGTATTTATTTAGGTTGTGTTTTTTCAGGTTGCCTGCAAATAAGGTTTAAAGTATCGTCAATTCATACAAAAATCATGCAGCGTTATTTTGCCTTGCTGTATTATAGTCGTTTCAGAGCAAAAGCAGGCAAGGCAGATGCCTGCGACAGTATAAATAATACGGCAAGGCTATCGTTACGCTGCATGATTTTGCTATGAAACGACTATATTTTATACTGCCTGCGGCGAAATGCCTTGCCTGCTTTGGGTCTGAATTGACTATAACATTTAAGGCATATAAAAATTTCAGGCTACCTGTTTTCAGGCAGCCTGAAAGCCGATTTATTCAGGCAAAAACACCGAATCGTCTTCTTCCATCATATCCAAAGCCATGCCCGCACCACGCACCACGCAAGTGAGTGGGTCATCTGCTACGGTGATAATCAGCCCTGTTTTTTCTGCCAACAGTTTGGGCAAATCTCGCAACAATGCACCGCCGCCAGTCAGCACCAAGCCTTGTGCGGCAATGTCTTCGCCCAATTCAGGCGGAATTTGTTCAATGGCAATTTTAATCGCTTGCACAATTTGCCGCAGGGGAATTTCCAAGGCTTCCAAAATATCTTGCGAAGTAACCATAAAGGCTTTGGGTATGCCTTCGGCTAAATAACGCCCTGTTACTTTCATTTGTTTCACATCGTCATGCGGATAAGCACAGCCAATGGTTTCTTTTAAGTTTTCGGCGGTAATTTCACCAATTAACATGCCGTATTTACGGCGGATAAAATTGATAATAGACTCGTTAAATGCGTCTCCTGCCACACGCAGAGAATGCGAATACACCAAGCCCGACAAAGAAATGACGGCGACTTCGGTTGTGCCACCGCCAATATCCACAATCATCGAGCCGCGTGGTTCGCCAATCGGCAAACCTGCACCAATCGCCGCTGCCATCGGTTCGGTGATTAACTCTACTTCCGCCGCACCTGCGGCAAAAGCCGCATCACGAATGGCTTTTTGTTCTACTTGGGTAGCCCCACAAGGCACGCAAATCACAATGCGTGGTGCGGACGACATACGACTGGGCAAGGCTTTGCGGATAAACTCCCGCAACATTTTTTCTGTGGTATCCAAATCGGCAATCACGCCGTCTTGCATTGGACGCACGGCACGAATGCCTTCGGGCGTTTTGCCCAACATATCTTTGGCTTCATGCCCAATCGCACGAATACTTCGCTTGCCTGAATGGTCATTGGTCATTGCCACCACAGACGGCTCGTTCAAAACAATGTCTTTACCTTTAACATAAATCAGCGTATTGGCTGTGCCTAAATCAATCGCCAAATCATTGCGTTGTCTAAAAAAACCAAACATTACGGATTGTCCCCATTGTTGAAAATGTCGCAAATGGATTTTAAGTATGTAATAATAACCGACAACCTTTTATTTCAACAATATTTTTAAGGATTTTTGTATGAGTTTAACGATAACTGATGTGGAAAAAGTCGCAAAACTGTCGCGATTGGCGTTAAATGACGAGCAAAAACAGAAGACGCTTGCCGAATTAAACGGCATTTTTGAAATGATTGCCAAAATGCAGGCGGTGAATACGGACGGCGTTGAGCCTTTAAGCCACCCCATCGAATTTGCTCAACGCTTGCGAGAAGACAAGGTGAGCGAACCCGAACGGCGAGACGACTACCAAAAAGTTGCCCCACTTGTGGAACAAAACTTATATATTGTGCCGAAAGTGATTGAATAATATATTTTCAGGCAGCCTGAATTTAATCCTGTGTGTCATTGCGAGATTTGAACGAAGTTCAAATCGTGGCAATCCAGTAAAAAAATCGTTAGATTTTTTTATCAACGCTGACAAGCGTTGTAACGCACTGTTGTCTTTACAAATTCAAGTTGCCTAAATGGCATAATGCAAGGAAAAACTGGATTGCCACGATTTTTCCTACGGAAAAATCTTGCGATGACACTCAATTTTTTAATTTTTAGTAACAGAAAAACCCTTTCAGGCAGCCTGAAACAACATTTGGAAAACAAAAAAATGACCGATTACACCTTAAAACAATGCACTGACTTATTGCAAAGCAAACAAATTTCCGCTTATGAATTAGCCAGCGAATACTTAAATGCGATTGACGCAAAAAACGCCCAAATCAACGGCTTTATTACGATAGATAAAGACATCACGCGTGCCGAAGCCAAAGCCGCCGATGAACGCATTGCACAAGGCAAAGCCACTCAACTCACAGGCGTGCCGATTGCTTATAAAGACATTTTCTGCCAACAAGGCTGGCGTTCTGCGTGTTCGTCCAAAATGTTGGATAACTTCGTCTCGCCTTACACCGCAACGGTTGTACAAAATTTATTGAACGAAAATACCGTATCATTAGGCAGAACCAATATGGACGAATTTGCGATGGGTTCGACCACCGAATCGTCTTATTACGGCAAAACCCACAATCCGTGGGATTTAAGCCGCATACCAGGCGGCTCATCAGGCGGTTCAGCGGCGGTTGTAGCTGCTCGCTTGGCTCCTGCGGCGTTAGGTAGCGACACAGGCGGCTCAATCCGTCAGCCCGCGTCCCACTGCGGCATTACAGGCTTAAAACCCACCTACGGCATTGTTTCTCGCTTTGGTATGGTTGCCTACGCATCAAGTTTCGACCAAGCAGGGCCCATGGCACAAACCGCCGAAGACTGTGCGATTATGCTCAACACTATGGCAAGTTTTGATACAAACGACTCCACTTCATTAGAACACCCCAAAGAAGACTACACACGCGACTTAAATAAACCACTGACAGGCGTAAAAATCGGTTTGCCCAAAGAATATTTTGGTTCAGGTTGCGATAGTTCCGTGCAGAAAAACATTCAGGCAGCCATAGACGAACTGACAAAACAAGGCGTTGAATTTATTGATATATCATTGCCCAACACCGAATTATGTATTCCTGCCTATTATGTATTAGCCTGTGCCGAAGCCAGCACCAACTTATCCCGTTTTGACGGTGTGCGTTACGGCTATCGTACCGATAACTATGACGGCTTGGAAGAAATGTACAGCAAAACAAGGAGCGAGGGCTTTGGCGAAGAAGTCAAACGCCGCATTTTGATTGGCACTTATGTTTTGTCGCACGGCTATTATGACGCATACTATGTGAAAGCCCAAAAACTTCGCCGAATGATTGCAGACGACTTTCAGGCAGCCTTTCAAAAATGCGATGCCATTCTATCGCCAGTCGCCCCCACCGCCGCCCCCAAATTAGACAGCATCGCCACCGACCCCGTGCAAATGTATCTATCAGACATATACACACTGTCGCTTAATTTAGCAGGCTTACCAGGCTTATCCACACCCGCAGGCTTCACCGAAAACGGCTCACCCGTGGGCGTACAATTAGTCGGCAACCATTTTAGCGAAACCCGCTTGTTGAATATTGCTCATCAATTACAACAAGCAACCGACTGGCACAAACAAAAACCCAAAGGGTTTTAAATGCCGTTTATATAAAAAGCCGTGCAAATGACGCACGGCTTTTTTATATACTACTGTCATTACGAGCCTTGCCAACGGCAAGGCGTGGCAATCTCCTTGCTACGAAGAACGGCATTGCACAAACCCTTTCAGGTAGCCCCTTATCGTCATTGCGAGCCGTGTGGAACACGGCGTGGCAATCTTTTGAATAATTGTCGCAAGACAATTATTCGGGTAGCCTATCCATGCTAACGCAATTTAAAAACAGAATTTAATAAAATAAGAAACGGCGTTAGCCGTTTCCAATCCGTGTGATAATAAAAAACAGAATAATTACAATGGATTAAATAGTTTCAGGCAGCCTGAAACCCCTACACCAACGCCCCCACCAACTCGTCAAACGAACACACAGCCGTGCCCACTTTGCCCACCACCACACCAGCGGCGGCGTTGGCGATTTTCATCGCTTCTGTTTCAGGCAGCCCTGCGGCAATGCTCAATGCCATAGTGGCAATCACCGTATCGCCTGCACCTGAAACATCATACACTTCGCGTGCCGTTGTTGGGTGATGAACCACGCTGCCGTCTCCAAACAGGCTCAAACCTTCTTCACTGCGTGTTAAAAGCACCGACTGCAAACGCAAATTTTCACGCAACTGTTGCGTTTTGGCGGTTAATTCCGTCTCATCACGCCACGAGCCCACCACTTCACGCAATTCCGCACGATTAGGCGTAATCATCGTTGCCCCTGTGTATCGCAAATAATCACTGCCTTTGGGGTCAATCAGCACAGGTTTTTTATATTCTCGTGCTAAATCAATCATTTCCGAAACATGCGTCAAACCGCCTTTACCATAATCGGAGAGCACCACCGCATCGCATTCAGGCAGCCTTTGTGTAAATTCATTCATCGCCATTTTCAAAATTTCGTGGTTGGGGCGATTTTCAAAATCCAAGCGAATTAACTGCTGATTGCGGGCAATCACTCGCAACTTAATGGTTGTACTAATCGTATTATCGCGAAACAGGTGTGCGGTAATATTTTCCGCCTGCATTAAATCACGCAAACTATCTGCCGCCTCATCATCTCCCGTAACCGACAACAACACCGCCTGACCGCCCAAAGACGCAATATTGCGAGCCACATTAGCCGCCCCGCCAGCACGATTTTCCGTGCGTTCAATTTTCGCCACAGGCACAGGGGCTTCGGGCGAAATACGGTGCGTATCGCCAAACCAGTAGCGGTCAAGCATCACATCGCCCACCACCAACACGCGAGCGGCATTAAATTGTTGTAATAAATCAGCAGTCATTGTTTGATACTCTGTTATATAAAAAAGTGGCTTTATTCTACCTTATATTGAATGGCGGTGATAATTTTCAGGCAGCCCATTTCGTCATTGCGAGCCGTGTGAAACACGGCGTGGCAATCTTTTGAATAATTGTCGTAAGACAATTATTTGGGTAGCCTATCCATTGTAACGGCATTGCACAACACCATTTCAGGTAGCCTAAATCTATTGTTTCGTTGTCCAATTTGTTGCTCACCTTACACGAGTACATAACAACCCAAAATCTCACTCTCCCCAAAAACACTGTTGCAAAAATGCCACAAAAACTGTTGTATTTTATGTCTCAAACGCAACAAACCTACAAAAAATAATAACGCATTGAAATATAAATAAAAAACACCATAAAATACCATAAAAAAAGCCAAAAACCCCCATAAACGACAAAAAAAAATGTAAATAGTATTTGCCTTTTCGTTCAATTTTTTCTATATTGACAACAAGGACTGCCGCAGGGCAGTTTAATCCCGAAACTGGTTTAACCTGTTTTTTACAGTTTTCGGACATCCGTTTTAGACTATGAAAAAGGAATTGACAATGAAAAAAACACTGATTGCTTTGACATTGGCAGCATTACCTGTTGCGTCTATGGCAGAAGTTACTTTGTTCGGCACCATCAAAGGTGGCGTAGAATACACCAAAGTTAAAGGTGTGAAAAACACTGTTACCAACTTGAATGACTGGGATTCTTCCTTTGGTTTCAAAGGTGAAGAAGACTTGGGCAATGGTTTGAAAGCCATTTGGCAATTACAAAGCAAAGCATCTATCGACAGCAAGAGCGGTCGTAACAAAGATCACAGCACTTTGACTTCGTTCATCGGTTTGGACGCTGGCACATTTGGTAAAGTGCGTGCTGGTAACTTGCCTGATGCTGTTAAAGATATGGGCGATTTGAACTTGGACGGCAGTGGTCACGGCGTTCGTGCGTTGGATCACCACTGGGAACGCACAGGTGCTCGCCACACTTCAGTTCGTTACGATTCTGCTAACTTCGGTGGTTTCTCTTTCAACGCTTTGTATAGCCCAGAAGACAACCAACGCTATGACCAAGCACGTGCTGCTGGTGTTGTTGGTGATTTAGACGGCTTTGAACAAGTTGCAGGTGTTGTTGATACCGTTACTCGTAACACCGCAGTGGCTTCTGTTGGTTTGAACTACGCAATCGCTGGTTTCTTTGTGAAATACGGTTTGGTTCATCAAATCGACAAAAACCCACGCGTTTATAACAGCAATGTTCAACGCATTATCGCAGGTTACGATGCCAACAACCTGTTTGTAGGTTTGGGCTATCAATACACTCGTGGCTTTGACGGTCCTGAATACAAAACTTCTGAAATCGCTTTGTCTGCTGCATACCGCATTGGCAATGTTGTACCTCGCTTAATGTATGTTCATGGTTTCAAAGAGAAAGATCAGGCTGGTACCGTGCCTAATTCCAAATACGATCAAGTGGTATTGGGTGCTGACTACGATTTGAGCAAACGCACCACAGTGATTGCTTCTTTAGGTTGGATGAAAGAAGGTGCAAACAAAGCTAACAAATTTGTTGTTGGAGATGGCACTAAAAACACCGACCAAGCATACTCTTTCGGTTTGGGCTTAAGCCACAAATTCTAATCGGAAGTGTATTCGCTTAAATCAACAAAACGGACTTCCAAACGGAAGTCCGTTTTTTATTTTTCTGTAACGCCGTAGGGTGGGTCTTCGACCCACCGCAACGCTGATAAGCGTTGATAACAAAAAACATTTTGTAAAGTCAAATCATTTGTTGCCCCTACGGGGAAATGGTGGGTCGAAGACATACCCTACGGCTTGCCATGACAGTAGTTTTTAATTTCACCTGCTTTTTGGCAGGTTCGTTGAACTTCGTTTCAGGCAGCCTGAAAACTCGATAATGCTTTTTTGATATTTTCTATCTCTTTTTCTTTTTTAATTTGATTTAATAATAATGCAAACGGCGGATAGGCTTGTTGCAGCAAGTTAAGCCATTGTTTTAGACGGGCAGCGGTGTAGGTTTCGCTTAACTGCTTTTCTTGGCATAGGGTGATAAAGCGGTTTAGGACGGTGATGATTTGTGTGTTTTCTATATCATCAATTAACCCTTTGATTTGTAAAGCCAAAAATGGATTACGCAACACGCCACGCCCTAACATAATGCCGTCAGGCGTGCATATTTTAAGTAGGCGTTGATAATCGTCAGGCGAAAAAATGTCGCCATTGGCAATCAGCGGAATTTTAACTGCTGCCTGAATAATCGCAAACCATTCCCAGTGGGCAGGCGGATTGTACTGCTCGTCTTTGGTGCGTGCATGCACGGTTAAAGACATCGCACCGCCGTCTTTTATGGCATTTGCACAATCTATGGTTTTGCTGGTGTCACTCAATCCCAAACGCATTTTGGCGGTGAGTACAATATTTTCAGGTAGCCTATTTTTTATTGTAGAAACAATGCGGTAGATTTGATTGGGCGAATCCAATAATGCCGCTCCGCCTGAATGTTTATTCACAGTTGGTGCAGGGCAGCCGAAATTTAAATCAATTTTTTTCGCCCCAGCCAAAACGGCAACACAGGCGTTTTCTGCCATATTCTCTGCATTTGACCCCAATAACTGCACGGTACACGGCACGCCCGATAGTGTTTTTGCTTCGTTCAATAATTCAGGCACTTTTTTTACCCAAGTTTTTAGCGAATGAACGGTATGGGTTATGCGAACAAATTCGCTCACCACTTCATCAAATCCGCCGATTTCGGTCAAACTTTGCCGCATAATAAAATCGGCATAGCCTTGCATGGGGGCAAGAATAATGTAAGTCATTAGTTAAGTCTTTTTTAATATAAAAGATGAATAATCCGCTGCATATTATCAAACAAAAAGGGAGTTTTGACGATGAAAAAAATCACCACTGCCATAATTATGGCGATTTCACTGACTTCGGTTTCCGCCTTTGCCGCCCCCAATTTTGAACAGCAAGCAAGTCAAGCGGCAAGCGAAACGATTCAATATCAACGCCAAGCAACAGCCGCCAAACAACAAGCAATGGACGCTTGTCGCCAAAGTAAAGACGCTTTACACAATGCAATCAAAGACTTATCGCCCGAAGATAAAAAGGCGTTTATGAAAGAATATCGCTACCAAATGCGTCAGCAAGTGGCAAAATTGGGACGCGATGACGCGTATGATGAATTTGTGTGCGGTGCAAACAAACCGCCCAAAGCCAAACGCCCAAATGATAAAAAGAAAAAAGCGAAAAAATCAGCCAAACCCAAAGACAGCGTTTTTAAACCTGTGGAATAAGGTCCGCGTGATAAAAAAACGGCAGTTGAACGATTGCCGTTTTTTTTGTTGTTTTATGGTTTCAGGGAGACTGAAATCAATCGTTTTTTTATTGCCACACGGATTCGGAATTGCTAACGCAATTCCTATTATTTTAAAGATTTTCCGTTAGGAAAATCGAATCCGTGTGGCATTTAAAATTGATTTTTCAGGCGTAGGGCAACAAGTTGCCCACGCTACGACTGGATTGCCACGATTTCTTCTTCGTTCAAATCTCACTTTTGACGCTTGGTTGAAACTTTCAGGCAGCCTGAAAAATCACGAATGCCCAATGCGATACATCGCCAATGAACCCAATAAATTGGGCAGTCTATTCACCGTTTTACCGTTACTCATCACCGTGCGTTCGAGTATGCGGATATGGTTTTTTTCGCATAATAAATCAAAGTCTTGCAAAGTACACCAGTGGATATTGGGTGTGTCATACCATTGATAGGGCATATTTTCCGACACGGGCATATGTCCGCCCAATGCCAACTGCAAGCGGTTTCGCCAGTAGCCGAAATTCGGGAAAGTAACAATCGCTTCTTTGGCGACACGCATCGTATCGCGTAAAATGGTTTCGGTGTTTTTCATCGACTGAATGGTTTGCGAGAAAATCACCATATCAAAACTGTTGTCGTCAAAGTTTTTCAAGCCGTCTTCCAAGTTGGCTTGAATTACATTGATTTTGCGGCTCATCGCTTTAATGACTTTTTCCGTATCAATTTCAATGCCATAGCCTGTGCATTGTTTTTCGTGCATTAAGTTTTCTAACAAAGAACCCGTGCCACAACCCAAATCTAAAATATGGCTTTTGGGTTTAATGCGTTGGCTAATCCATTGCAAATCTTCGCGTAATTCGTAACTCATTGTTTTTTACCTTTTATTGTTTCAGGCTGCCTGAATGCTGTTTAACAACAATCCCAATTAAACAACACTTTGGAAAAATCTTGTTTTTTCAAATCATCGGGTTTAATAAAGAAATTGCCCACGCCGCAGTCGCCCCACATAATGCCTTCATCGCTTTCAATTTGCAACAACAAGACGCTGTGTTTTTTGTATCTTCGCATCTCTCTGGGGTCGGTTTGGGTGAAATCAGGGTAGCCGCCGATTAAGTTTTCAACGGTGTGTTGTTTTATTTTTTCCCACGCCTTTTCGCCAAACAGAACTTCTAAATCGGATAAATCATTTTTATTGAGTTTAATGCCCACTTCTTTGGCTGCATTTTTTAAGGCTTTTTCAAAACCCACGCATTCCGTACCAATGCGAATATGCGTTTTTTTGAAAATCAGTTGATATTGCGTATCCACAGGGAAACCGCCGTCATCTTCTTCATCAAAAATCTGTGGTGCGTAGGGAATATTTAATGACAACACCGCTTTTTCTTGGATATTTTCATCAATATTTGTATGATAAACCACACGCCAATCTTTTTGTTGTGTTGGATTATCGTAAAATGGCATTTCATAGACATTGCGAGTCATAAAAAACTGCAACAATCCTTGTTGTGGAAAATCGGGCAAGGGCGGCATTTCGGCAAAATTGATTTGAGCGAGCAATATCATTTTATTGCCTTGACTATCAACAGGATATGGCGTTTTTATATCCCAATACGGCACACCGCCAAATTTACTGGCGAATAAGGGCAGTTTATCCGCTTCTTTGATTTTAATTTTAATTGCTGTTTGAGCGGTTTG
>JAFWTP010000234.1 GCA_017518845.1 Neisseriaceae bacterium | reverse complement strand
AACAACGCATAATCAACGCCTATCGGCGTTGTGGTGGGCTGGAAAGCCCACCCTATAACGGGTACTTTTTTTGTTTTAGATTGAGTTTTGCAAAGGTTTCAGGCTGCCTGAAAAGATAATCGAAGCGTTATTTAAAAATAATCCGTTCTGCCTGACAAGGCAGAACTAAATAATTGCTCATTGCTCACTGCTCATTGCTCACTGTTTATTAAACCCCACTTTTATATTAAAATGGTTTCCTTTAACCACAACAAACACACACCGCTATGAACACCGAAAACCACGCTCAAAATCGCATTCGTGAAATTCCTTACAACTTTACTTCTTATTCCGACCGTGAGATTGTCATTCGTCTTTTGGGTGAAGACGCTTGGAATACGCTATCAGATTTGCGGGAAGTTCGCCGCACGGGGCGGTCTGCCAGAATGTTGTTTGAAGTGTTGGGCGATATTTGGGCGGTGCGGCGTAATCCTTATTTGCAGGACGATTTGTTGGAACACACCAAACGCCGAGCCGCTTTGGTGCGTGAGATGAATCACCGTCTTTCGGAAATTAAAAAACGGCGTGATAATCGTGAAGATGTGTTGAACTTGGTTGAAAAAGCCCAAAACGCAGTGAATGATTTTGACGCGGAATTTAGTGAAATCAAAGCCTTGCGTGAAAAAATTGTGCAGAAATTATCCAAAATCACGCATAAAGACAATATTTGTTTTGACGGGCTGTCTCGTGTGTCACATGTTACGGACGCAACCGACTGGCGTGTGGAATATCCGTTTGTGGTGCTGACACCTGATACGGAAGATGAAATTGCCCCGTTAGTGCGTGCTTTGGCGGAATTAGATATGTCGATTTTACCGCGTGGCGGCGGCACGGGTTATACGGGCGGTGCGATTGTTTTGCATCATCGTTGTGCGGTGATTAACACGGAAAAATTAGATTATATTTTGCCGATTGAGTCTTTTGCTCTCCCTGAATTAGACGGCGAATATCCGTTGGTGCGTTGTGGTGTGGGTGCGGTTACTCGCCGTGTGGAAGAAGCGGCTGATAAGGCTGGGCTTGTGTTTGCGGTTGATCCGACTTCGGCGGATTCGTCTTGTATCGGCGGCAATATTGCCATGAACGCAGGCGGTAAAAAGGCGGTTTTGTGGGGAACGACACTCGATAATCTCGCTTACTGGAAAATGGTGTCGCCTGACGGTAAATGGAAGTTGATTGAACGAGTGCGACACAATTTCGGCAAAATCCACGATGAAGAAACCGCCGTTTTCGATGTGCATACGCTTGACGACAACGGCAAAGATATTGTCAGCACACAACGCTTGGAAATTGCAGGTTCAAAATTCCGCAAAGTGGGCTTGGGCAAAGATGTAACCGATAAATTTTTGTCAGGCGTGCCTGGTGTGCAAAAGGAAGGCACGGACGGCATTATTACTTCGGCGGCGTTTGTGCTGCACCGTATGCCCAAATACATTCGCACGGTGTGTATGGAATTTTATGGCACGGTTGCCAACGCCACGCCGTCCATTGTGGAAGTGCGTGATTATATGTTGCAACACAAAACCGTGCGGTTGGCTGGTTTGGAACACTTGGACTGGCGTTATGTGCGTGCTGTGGGCTACGCCGCCAAAGCCGCAGGGCGTGGGCGACCGAAGATGATTTTGCTCGCCGATATTGTGTCGGACGATGAAAATGAAGTCGATAAAGCCGCCGAACATATTGTCGAACTTGCCAAAGCAAGAAGCGGCGAAGGTTTTATCGCCAAAACGCCTGAACAACGCAAATTATTTTGGTTAGATCGGTCAAGAACAGCGGCAATCGCCAAGCACACCAATGCTTTTAAGGTGAATGAAGATGTGGTGATTCCACTCGAACGCTTGGGCGAATATTCGGACGGCATTGAACGCATAAACATTGAATTATCGGTGCAAAATAAACTCGCCTTGTGCGATGCCTTGATTGCTTATCTTTCAGGCAGTCGTCTTCCGATTGATAAAATGGGCAGCGACTTGCCGTCTTCGGAATTATTAGGCAATCGAGCCCGCTTTGCATTAGATTTGGTTGAAAAAGTTAAAGAACGCTGGATTGTGCTCTTGCATAATCTTAATGCACCGATTAAAGACTATCTCAAACATTATCCTGAAACCGTTTTGGAAAACGAAAAAGCCCTAAATCGTTCAGGCAGCCTGTTT
>JAFWTP010000233.1 GCA_017518845.1 Neisseriaceae bacterium | reverse complement strand
TTCCTGTGCTGTTTTTGCTGTCTTGGGGCGAAGCGTTTTTAACGGGCTTGGTATGTGCAGTGCTGATTGCCTTTGCACCGCAGTTATTACATGATTACAGCGATGAAATGTATTTGCCACAGCGAAAATCTTTATTTTAATTTTTCAGGCAGCCTGAAAATATAACATATAGATTATATAGCCTATATGTTATATAATGCGTCAAATATATTAACAAAAAGGAATATATTTTGAGTTTAATGCAACGCAATTACCATGTTGTTTGGCTTGAACCTTTTTCGCAATGGTTATCCACATTAGAGTACGCTGCACAAAAGAAAATTTATGCAGCGATTGCTTTGTTGGCACAGGAAGGCAATCAATTAAGCCGTCCATACGCAGATACGCTTCAAGGTTCAAAGTATGCTAATTTGAAAGGATTGCGTGTGCCATTTGCTCGTTCTATTTTCCGAATATGCTTTATTTTTGACCCTAAACGCAATGCGGTTTTGTTGTGCGGCGGCGATAAGCAAGGGGTGAATGAAAAGCGTTTTTACAAAGAATTGATTGCACATGCAGAAAGCATTTACGAACAATATTTACAGGAATTAGAAAGGATACAAAAATGAAAATCACGCATTTTAATGATGTTTTAGCCAGCCTGCCTGTCGATGAGCAAGAAGAAATCGACAAAATGGCGTATGAAATGTATTTAGACTGGCGTATTCAAAGCATTCGTGAAGCGTTGGAAATCACGCAAAAAGAGTTGGCAGACGCTTTGGGCGTGGCTCAACCGTCTGTGGCAACAATGGAAAAACGCGGTAAAGATATTAAATTGTCGTCCTTAAAACGCTATATCGAAGCAATGGGCGGTAAGTTAAATTTATCCGTGCAACTGCCAACTGGAAAAAGGATTTCGTTTCAGATTTAAGTTTTCAGGTAGCCTGAAAGACTGTTGTATCTATATTGTTGTCTGCTAAAACTTTTTTATCAATTTGCTGAATGTTTAATTTGCTCACTGATGAGATATTTGTTTTTTTAATTTCTCACGGAGGCACGGAGAACACGGAGAGTGAAATTAAGTGCTTATTTATAAACATTTTTTCATATTCTCCGTATTTTCCGTGTTCTCCGTATCTCTGCGTTCTCCGTGTTCTCCGTGTCTCCGTGAGAGATAATAAAAAAAATTGATGAGCAACAAAATCATATTTTCAGGCAGCCTGAAAAGGCTTGGTTGTATTTTTTATTAAAAAGTTAATTTATCTTTCAGGCAGCCTGAAAAGGCTTAACTGTCTTTTTTATTAAAAACTTAATCTATTTTTCAGGCAGCCTGAAAGATAATATGCCTTTTTAAGATAAAGGGAAACGCCATGAAAAAAGTTACGATACGCCAGCGGATTCGTTACTGGTTTGATAATTTAATGTCCAAAGGCAGTGTTTCTTTGTTGCTGCTGCTGGCGGCGATTACTGCGGCTGTGGTGTTCGTAGGCGGATTTCTTGCTGTTATATTAGGCGGTGCGGACGGTAAAGGCGAAGAGCCGTTGTGGCATACCATTTGGTTCACTTTAATGCACGCCATTAACACAGGCGTGCTCGCCAAAGAAGAAGGCACGGTGCCTTATCTTGCGGTGATGACGGTAGTCACTTTGGTGGGCATTTTTATCACCAGTTTTTTAATCGGTACCATTTCTAATGCCATTAAGGAAAAAGTTACAAATTTACAACGCGGTAAATCTCGGGTGATTGAAAAAGATCATATTGTGATTATCGGTTTTGATGAAAATATCACCAGTATGATTGAAGAGTTGGTGTATGCCAACAGCAATCGCCGTGATGCGGTGGTGGTGATTATGGCTGATGAAGATAAGGTGGAAATGGAAAATATCATCAGCGACCGTGTGGCAGATATGGGCAATTTGCGTGTGGTGTGCCGCAGCGGTAAGCCTGATAATCGCAGTGATTTACTGATTTGTTCGTTAGATACTTGTAAATCGGTGATTGTGAATATCAACGATGATTTTATGACGGTGAAAGCCATTTTGTTGTGCAAAGCGTTGTTGGACGAATGTGGCAATCAAGATGCGTGCATTATTGCCACAGTTCGTGACCCCGAAGTGATTCACCCTGCGAAAATTGCAGGCGGCGAACGCGTGGAAATTCTTAATTTTCAAAAAACCATTGCTCGCTTAATGGTGCAGTCGGAACGACATCCAGGTATGTCGGAAATTTTGGCAGAATTGTTAAGTTTTCAAGGCAATGAAATTTATGTGGAAGA
>JAFWTP010000232.1 GCA_017518845.1 Neisseriaceae bacterium | reverse complement strand
TTGGGTTTGGTAGAAATCACCCGCAAAAGAATGCGTGAGAGCCTGTATCACTTGCTCTCGCAAGACTGTCCGTATTGTCATGGCAGGGGACATATTAAAACCATGCAAACCGTGTGCTATGAAATTCTACGAGAAATCCGCCGAGCCGCCGACCAAGAGTATATTCAAAACTTGCGTGTGTATGCCGCCCCGAATGTAGTGGAAATGCTGATAGACGAAGAATCTGCCGCATTCCGTGCTTTGTGCGATATGTTGCCCGTGCCTGTGTCGCTGTCCGCAGAATCGGCTTATACACAAGAACAATTTGATATTGTGGCATCTTGATAAAGGTTTCAGGCAGCCTGAAAGGTTTCAGGCTGCCTGAAAATAGAGTTATTCCGATGATAGAAGACAATAATCCTTACGCTCCGCCTAAATCAACTTTTGATTTCGGGCAGCCTGAAAATGTTTTGTTATCGACAAAGAAACAAAGAGTGGTGCGAATTGTTTTCGGTACATTTTTGCAAGCCATATTAGTGGGATTATCTTTTGTTGTCATTATGTTATTAGTGGCTTTTGTGTTTTATCGAATTGTTTTTTATGATTTAATAACAAAACCTAATTCACTTTTTATTTCAATTTATATTATTTCTACTTCTGTAATCATTCCAAGTTTTGTTTTTTCAATAATTACAGAATATTATAAATATAAAAATATTTTTAAATATTCATTTTTTATGGGTATTTTGTTTTATATTGTCGTTAATCTTTCTGATATTTTATCTGCTGTTTTTTTGGGGAGAGCATATACGACACACGAATTTACAATCATCGGTGTTAGCAAAATATTGATAGAATTGTTTGCTTGCATTTTGGCAACTTGGATAACAGTTCGCTTGTTGCATGTACATCGTCTTCATTGTCATCGACTATTGCTATTTCAGGCAGCCTGAAAAATGAAAAACCGCATAGACCACGAGCCTGCTTTTTTGCTTTCATCAACGGCTTGGCGTGAAAGCAGTTTGAAAATTGACATTTTTAGCCAAAACTACGGCAGAATGTCCTTGATTGCTCGCAGTGCCAGACGGCGGCAGTCGGATTTGCGGGGGGTTTTGGTGCCGTTTGTGCCGCTTTCTTTGTCGTGGTATGGCAATAACGAACTTTTAACCTTGCATAAAGCCGAATGGGTAGGCGGTTGGGCTCAGCCTGTGGAAAAAAATTTGTTAAGTGCGATGTATGTCAATGAATTGTTGCTTAAATTCACCGCACCGTCCGACCCGCACCCTGAAGTTTATGATTTGTTGCATCATACCATGCAAGCCTTGTCTGTGGGCGACAATATTCAGGCAGCCTTACGCGTGTTTGAATGGCAACTTTTAACCGCTTGCGGCTTTGCACCTGATATAACAGAAGACAGTCAGGGCAATCCGATTGTGGCAAATGCTTGCTATGCCATTGCTCCCGAACAGCCGATTGAATGTGTGCCTTCGCCGTTAGAAAACACACTGTGTGTGGCGGGTGAAACCTTGTTATCTTTGGCAAATGAAGCGTTTAATTGTAAAGAAACATTGAATGAAGCCTTACAAATCAATCGCTTATTGATTGCTCATAAATTAGACGAAATGCACGCAAAAAACGCCATGCTATACAGCCGCTATATTTTGACGCAGTTAAAAAATTTTCAGGCAGCCTGAAACATTGAAAGGAATAAACCATGACGCACAATCAACCCAAACCGCAAAAAAAACCCAAAGAGCAGAAGTTAAAAGAATGGCAAGCACACCGAGTGCAAAATCACTTGTCAGGCGAATGGGCTGTGGCGGCTCAATTAGGCAAAACGGGTTTTAGCGAAGAAGAAATCCATTGGGTATCGGAAATGTTTGGACGGTGATTTTCAATGAGCAATGAGCAATGAGAAATGAGCAATTACGCGTTATGTCAAACCTGCGGTTTGACGGATAATTTTTTAGATAACGCTTCGATTATTTTTTCAGGCAGCCTGAAATATTTTAAGATAGCGTTTCGATTACTTTTTCAGGCAACCTGAAATATTTTAAGATAGCGTTTCGGTTATTTTTCAGGCAACCTGAAATATTTTAAGATAGCGTTTCAATTATTCTTTCAGGCTGCCTGAAAAAACAATCGAAGCGTTATCTATAAGAAATCCGTTTTGCCACAAGGCAAAACATAATAATTGCTCATTGTTAATTGCTTATTGCAGTAAATAATGCAACACCACACCCAAAAACATAGCCAAGCCCACTCGATTATTCGACAAAAACATTTTGAAACATTTTTGTCTATCTCTATCCTTAATTTGCGTATATTGATGAATTTGCAAACCAATCACCACGCCCAAAAACGCCCAAAACCAAATATTGGCGTGAATTTTTATTCCCACTACCGCCATGAGTGCGTCAAAGGCAAAGTGAAAAAACATACTCCACGCCACATCAAAACGCCCGAAAGTAATTGCCGAAGTTTTGATATTGCCTAATTTTAAGTCATCGGGTTTATCGGCAATGGCGTAAATGGTGTCATATGCCAAAGTCCAGCACACATTTGCCGCAAACAGCAACCACGCCATTTTGGGCACGCCGCCTGTTTGTGCGGCAAACGCCATTGGAATGGAAAACGAATACGCCAAGCCTAAATAAAATTGCGGCACTGCAAAAAAGCGTTTGGTAAAAGGATAAGACAGTGCCAAAAACACCGCAGGCAGACTTAACGCCCATGTGAGTTTATTCATCGGCAACAAACACAACGCCGCCAAAAAACACAAAAACGCACATAAAATCATCGCTTCTTTGCCTGTGATTTCGCCTTTGGCAAATGGACGATTTTGCGTGCGTTCGACAAGACCGTCAAAATCGCGGTCGGCAAAATCGTTCATCGCACAACCTGCCGAACGCATTAAAAAACAGCCCAAACCGAATAACACAACTAACAGCCAGTCAGGTTTGCCGTCCGCCGCAATCCACAAAGACCACCACGCTGGCCACAATAACAAACGCGTGCCAATCGGTTTATCAAAACGAAGAAGACGCAAATAAATGCTTAATTTTTTTGAAATATTCATCGTATTTGACCAAATAAATACATTGAAGTCATTTCAGCCATTTTTGCACTCCTAATTAATTTAAAGTAAAAAAGTCTGTTGTAGAAAAAAATTAAAATTCAGGCGGATATAGATTTCCACAATTTGTCATAATAAAAGTGCGTTGTTTCGTGTGCACCATTGCATATCGCCATCCCATAATTTTTTCTATAAAAGTATCAAAATTTTCATATAAATGTCCTCCATCTATATCTGTTTTGAAATTGCCATACATTTTTTCTCTTGTAAAAATATATGCTCCATAACAATCATTAGACTGTTCTTTATATTTACTATTATCTAATATTGTGTATATATCTTGTTCATTCAAAAAACGCATTTTCTTAAAAC